>JBHEQW010000038.1:0-6738 GCA_046530935.1 Arsenophonus sp. | reverse complement strand
AATCAAAATGACTTGCTTTACTACAAAAATAAAGTTTACATATCTAGGCATCTTATGCGTTTGATTTTAGTTTCCTTTTGAAAAAAGTTTTAACGACATTAATACAAAAGGATTTTTCCATGATATGAAAAAATCCTTTATGCTTACGGTGTATTTAGTGTCTATATTTATAATCAATACTAAAAAGTTTTTGCTGCATTTTCCATCTTAAACTCTAGTTCTTGTATTAAAAATAATAGCATTAATATGAGTGGTTATATAGGAGTACTTTATAAGCCGCCAAAAAGATCAATTGTGAAAATATGGCATTTTATTAAAAAATTCTTAAATTAGCTAGCAATTAATTATATATTCTATATATAAGATATATAGCAACAGTGTTTATTAGAAAATCTAGTTTATTGCGATTAGGCTAGAGTTTCACTCTGATGATTGCGTGAATCTGTTCTACATACTTAAAATTGGACATTGGTTTACACTAAAGGATCACAGAGTAGCTCAAATTGCTTTCCATCGATTTTAGCTTTCTAAGCAGACTGTAGCATCTTAAGTAGAATTGAAATAATTGTTTTTCTCAAAGAAAAGTTCTTCTCGTGATGGCCTTCGTGTAGCCTAATTGTCGAGAAAGCTAATTCAATCTGATTCGTTGTTCTTATTTGTGATGCCAACAGTAAGTGCATTAACGGAAAGTCCTAGGACACTAGCAGTTCTTCTCCATCTTTACTTCAGCTACTTCATTGTTGAAGTATATTTCGCTGAAAATCTTGTCGACAAAACATCAATATCCTTATTAGCGACATCAGCGCTATCTTGGTGGTACAAAGCTCTTGCATGTCAACCTTAATTTTCGGTTGCATGTTTTTGGAGACTGAGGTCGGTACATTAAGTGTTTTGTGCGCCCAACAGCGTTGGTCCTGATTATCTGAGACTATCTTTAGTATTGCATTTTAAAAACTAATTGTACAATATCCAGTAGCAAGTTTTGAATATATGGTTAAGCATAACCCTGCTTGGCATTGAGAAGTTCCGCACAGTTCCGTTTCTGATTCTCTTGATAAGCATCTTCGCGCACAACTAGCTCCTTAGGTCCATGCTCAGTAAAGCAGATAATAATCATCAGTAAAAGGTAAGAATTTTACCTGATAGTAGGCTGTATTTACAATTATCAAAGAAATAAAGGTAACGCGTATCGCTTAAAATCATGTAGGTAGCCGTTGCCTGTTCTCTTCAAATCATTGCTTTCACTCTCCTGATGCCACTCTCTCAGAGAGATTAATGTGCTTTTTTATCGAAAAAGCGCACTACTCGATCTTTGTAAAAATTACTGTGGTAGATATGCCTAGCAGGCATGGTTGCTGTATGGCAGCAAATTCTTCAATGTTTTTTACACAATTCAGATAAGGCCTTTAGCAACGAGGTCTTGAAACATATTTTGTTGCCGGTGAGCAATTTCTAACCTGAGGCACTTTAATCTTAACATCGCCATTATCAGTCTGTATAGCTCTCTGTAGAAAATAACCTTTACAAACGATGGACATGAGACCCATCACGTCGACAAATGCGGTATTTTTAGCATGTTGTAGCAGAATGGCTTCAATCTCACTCAACATCAGTGTGCGGCAGTTATCAGTTACATGGCAGGATTAGAGATAAGTTTATGCAAGGAATCACAGCTAATATTTGATTTCTTGGATAGCCGTATGGTAGACTTTTTCATAGCTGATTAGATCAGCTCTCTGAAGTTGAAATAATCCACGAAATTAATAAGCAAGTGGGGTACCGCCACCATCTTAAAAACCAAATATATCAAAAACGATCATGATTTAGATGTGCTGCAGTGTCATCATTTTAATTCTCCTAAAGAGCTTGAGGCCAATCTATATCAACTTTTAGGTTACTCAACATAAATATGTTTGGCTGTACAATCAGGAATTACTACAATAAGTATTGAGTAGTAAAACTACATTGTAGTCTATAAAAATTGCTTCAAAGTTAACCATGAATTATTGAAAATAAAAAATCATATTATTTTCCTAGAAAGTTACACTGATTCTTGGCTTCTAAGCACTTTGCTAACAAAATTTCTAAATAAATTTCTTTGAATCATTTAATTAGATTTTATTAATACTATTGCTTTGCAATAGCAAAGTTTATTTCATATAAATAACCGTAACTATATGATTAAATAGTAGCGATTAACTTTCAGTTGGATCAACATCAATATTCCATTTTACTTTTCGACTTTCATGAGATGCTCTAATTTCAGGTAAAATATGAGAAAGAAATTGTTGTAAATAAGTGCGCGAAGGATGCTGGAGTAGTAATTGCCAACGGAATCGTCCTGCACGCTTAGACTTTGTCGCCGGTAAAGGACCTATTAACCAAAGTTGTGAGTCGCGCATGTTATGTTGTTGTATACATTGGCGGATCTTATTTAAAAAATCAGGTGCAAATTGGTTATTATGATCTTCTGAACGGATCAGAATATGACTGCTATGTGGTGGCAAAAAAAGATCACCTCGTTCCGCTAGTGTTTCTGTCGCGAATGCGTTATAACCTTTTTCTAATAAGGTTAATAATAATGGGTGATCAGGGTGATAGGTTTGTAGGATTACTTCGCCATGTTTACCAGCCCGTCCAGCCCGTCCAGAAACTTGGATATAAAGTTGAGCAAATTTTTCCGTTGCCCGATAATCACTGGAAAAAAGTGCGCCATCTACATTCAGTAAGGCAACTAATGTAACATCAGGAAAATGGTGTCCTTTAGCTAGCATTTGAGTGCCAATTAAAATTCGTGCGCCAGCTGTATAGATACTTGCTAGCTGTTTTTCTAATGCGCCTTTATGCCGAGTGCTATCTTTGTCAATGCGAGTAATTGGTATATTAGGAAAAATCTTGTTAAGCACCTCCTCTAACTGTTCAGTTCCTAAACCAACAGGGAATATATGTATTGAGCTACAATGTGAACATTGTATTGGGATTGGTAGTTGAGTATCACAGTAATGGCAACGTAGCTTACGTTGCTGATGGTGTAGTGTGTAATAATGATCACAACGTGAACACTCAGCAATCCAGGAACAATCATGGCAAATCAATATTGGTGAGTATCCGCGACGATTTAAAAATAGCATCACTTGATTATTTGCTTCTAAATGATCTTTAATACGCTGAATTAAAGGTTTTGACATGCCATATTTTAATGGCTGGGCTTTTAAATCAAGTAAAAGTTGATTTGCTGGTTTAGCGTTTCCTGCTCGTTGGGTTAGATCTAAACGGTGATATTTTCCTTGCTCAATATTATAGAGACTTTCTAATGAAGGCGTTGCTGTGCCCATAATAATTGGAATGTTCTCTTTTTTTGCTCTAAAAACAGCTAAATCACGGGCATGATAACGCCATCCGTCTTGTTGTTTGTAAGAGTTGTCCTGTTCTTCATCAATAATGATCAATGCAAGATTGGCAAATGGCGTGAATAATGCGGAGCGCGTACCAATCACAATGGCATTATGTCCTTTTTGTGCACGCAACCATACAGCCAGTCGTTCACTATCATTTAATTCAGAATGCAGCACATCAACTGGTGCATTAAATCGCTCACTAAATCGTTGGATAGTTTGAGGAGTAAGACTAATTTCAGGCACTAAGATTAATGCTTGTTTACCTTGCGCTAAAACCTTTTCAATGACACTGAGATAGACTTCTGTTTTACCAGAACCTGTAATCCCCACTAATAACCAAGATATAAAAGTTAGTTTAGAACTTATTGCCATTACTGCTGTTAACTGTTCTATGTTGAGTTTTGGTTTTTTAGCACACAGATGAAAATCAGAATGCCAGTTTTCTATTTTTGGTTGAATGGGTAATAGTTGAATTAATGTTTTCTTTTTTAATATTTGTAGAGCACTTTCACTTAATTCATGTTCTGTTATTTGGTGACGATAAATGTGTTGTTGCTGTAATAATGCGAGTGCCTGTTGCTGTTTTGGCACCCTTTTAAGCTGAGTTAGTGGAAAAATTTTACCTTGCTTAGTGATTTGCCATTGCCATAGTGGAGCAAATGTTGCTGCTTTACCTTGCCGTAGTAAAGCTGGTAGTGCATGGAATAGTACTTCCCCAATCGGGTGATGGTAATACTCAGATGCCCAAATGAGTAACGACCATAAATTATCCGAAAATAGCGATTTTTGATCTAAGACTTGTTCAATGTTTTTTAATTGCTCACTACTGAGCTTACTATTTTGATTATGTGATAATACAATACCTAAAGTAGTACGCTTCCCAAAAGGAAGCAATACCCGGCAACCTTTGATTGGTAAAGGAAGATTGGATTGGTAATCAAAAACACGCATCAGCGGAAGAGGAAGCGCCACTTGAAGAATAGGCATTATTAAGTGTTCCTAATAATTGTTATACAGATTATTTATAAGATATAAAATATAAAGCATAACATTATTTAAATAGATTTCATTGCGAAATGAATAGATTTTCTGTATAACATTCAAATGTTATATATTTATTAACAATTTTTTATTGTTAATTAATTTGACGTATGCTGTCTAGTTTTTATGATTAGATAGTGATACTAATTAATGTAGAGGTTTTTTATGAAAAAAAATATTCACCCTAAATATGAAGAAATTACTGCTAGTTGTTCTTGCGGTAATGTAATGAAAATAAAATCAACTGTTCATCATGAACTGAATTTGGATGTTTGTGGCAAATGTCATCCATTTTATACAGGTAAACAGCGTGATGTGGCTTTTGGCGGCCGTGTTGATCGCTTCAAGCAGCGATTCAATATTCTAGATATGAAAAAATAACAGATAATAGCTTAATGATATTAGCCGGAATAATGCCTTATATTTATAATATATATAAGGAGTAATATATTGCTTAACATATCTATGTTACTGTTATTTAACAGTAAACTTTTTGAATTAAAAAATAATTAGGCTAAAAGTTTTTTATAAAAAACTTTAGTTATTTTATCAATTAAAGAATTAAAATAAATAATTAATATTCGGATATGTCTGAATCTGAGAAAAATATTTTTTAATTCATAATTATTTTTATTGCTTCTAGAATTTTATCATCACCTTCTTTACGTAAATCATCATTATTTGCTAATTGTTGCCAAGTAAACGCGTATAAAACCGCTTTACTCACATAGTAGTTCACTATTTTGTTGGATTGAGTAAATTACAAATTTATCTGGAAGTGCCTTTATCTATTAATATTTTAAGTGCTTTTAATGTAAAAAATACTGTGATCTATTTATTTGCACATTTTTTTACCATGTTCAGAATAAGAATTAACATAATTATTATTCAACTCCACTCAGCTATTGGATAGCTTAAGTTAACTCAATCAATATAAGAATTTAGTTTTTTATATAAACATACAGCCTTAATTAGCAAAAATTTGTTTAATAATATTCTAAAATTCTATTGTTTATAGTTGAGTTTAATATTTGTAAGTAATTTTATTACTTGACTTAAACGTAATGTATTTTGGATTTTTAGATCTATTAACATCTAGATCTGGCTGATGTATGGATGTCCATTTGGTTATATTTAATTATTTTTTAATTTTTTTAGTCAACCTACTATCATTCTACTTAAAACAATAATATTAACTGGATATCATTGTTTATTGTTTGGTCCTGGATCATTATATTGCTACTTGCTGTAGAGAGCTACATATCATGGCAAAATGTGGATAACTGCGAATATCACGATGGCAAAATATCATGATGATGAGACTTCATCATGTCAGATAAGAAAATAATTTTCATCTACTTTATTTAAGCGTTATTGTATATCAAAACTTGCGGTTCCTAAAAAGAAAAATGAAATGATGTTGATGATCTTCTATGTTTGGAAAAAATATACTATCATACGGTATGTGATGATATTGACTAGTGCTAGTATGACTGGAATGCGTAATGTGATAAACAATCATGGAATCTATGGAAAGTATTAACAAAAAATAGAAATCATCAGGTAACCAGCTCACGCTCATACTGTTATACTATCTGTGTTCATAACTATACTGTTTCAGGTATAACCAAAGATACATGAACTAGTTGAAAAATTAACATAATAAATATTTTTGTTATTCTAAGTTAGTTTGATGGTATGGAATTAGTTAATTAATTTATATATTAATAATTTTATTAATAATTTTTGAAGATCTATAGCTACACTAGCAAAACTTATTAGTTTCTATAGATATCCATTATGATGCTTATTTTGATGAAACTCATGATATATTACCTTTTCATATTGTGAAAAGGTACGATTTAATAAAATACCGTAAGTTTAACAATTTTTTTAAAAAACAAACTGGTTATGTTGAGCAAAGAAATTTGTAGTTAGGTCTGTACTTTAATTATTTTGATTTTAAACAATCTTCTCCATGCTAGATATTTATGTGAATAAAACATGGACTCTATACCATGAAATCTACTTAGACATCTTTTAATCGGCTGATATAACTGGTTATAGTTTATCTGTATAGTTCCTATTACCAACAACTCTTTAACCACTTAACCTTATTAAGTGTGGTGATTAATTTCATGTTCTCTGGCAAAGGCTTTTTATAATCTAGCTTTATAAAAGCAATAGCTTAGACTCTTTATTGATGCTCGATTCAAGAAAACGGCTAATACACTCTATATTAAACTTTTTAAAAATCTAATTGCTTAGATGAAATCCTATCAATCTATGGCAATTAAAA
>JBHEQW010000037.1:0-21753 GCA_046530935.1 Arsenophonus sp. | reverse complement strand
CTAATATTTAAATTTTATAAATAAAATTTATTATAAATAATATTAATGCAATAGAAAAACTTATTATTTGATAAAAAACTAGACACAACAATATTTAGTGTGTTTCATGATTTTTGTCATTGCATGCCAACAATAAAAATATTGGAACCAATATTTTATAAAAAAGTCAATCTATAAGAAGTATTATTAAGGTAATTAAAACTTTTTATTACTAAAATTATCTCAATAAATTTTTTTCTAAAAAAATTAGATAAGATTTTTATTTAGCAAATATAAATAGAATTTAAATTCTCTTGTATTAATTTGCATTAAAAAATTTTTAATATAATAAATTCAAATAATTTAAGTGTAATGATTAACAAAAATATTAATTAAATTAATCACTTCAATTTAATAATCTTTCTTATGTAACTAAATTAGTTATGCTCAATTTTGATTTATGGAGCTTTTTGGAGATATTAGAGCATATTTTCTGGAGCTTGACTTCTCGAATGATTTTAATAAGATATAGCGATGATATGCCATGAAAAGTCTGCCATAAATCTAGATGTATCCTTGAAAGCAGATATTATCTGTAATCCCTTGCATGAATTCATCAGTATTGATGCCATAGCAACTGATAGTCAATACTATATTTATATTGATCTTGAAACTAAGTTTCTATAACATACTAAACACTGCCTTGTCTATGAGCATCAAATACCAATAGACCATTACGGTTATTTACAACAGCTAATTATACAGATTAGTGTATTCAGGATATTGAGATTGAACTTCATAAAGTCATGAAGGTCGCATCAGCAATGAAATATGCTTTAACAGCTCGTTGTTACTGAATTATCTGAATCATGCAAAAAGCATCGAAAAGTTACTACCATAGCTGTATCTGATAGGTTATATCTAAGAGTTGATTTTCAGGAGATCTGCTGGCGCTTCTCTATAAAATGATATAGTCTTTCTCTATCAGTACTCATGGCTATCAGAAGACTGGAATAATAATGCCTTTAAGAGCACATGCAATGGTGTGCTTATATGACTTAACTGATAAGAACTCTACGTTTATTTCTGGGCCGATTCTACATACAGTCCCATCAGGGAAGATGATCACTTTTTCTAAGCGATCATTATTTGTGTCGCTGAAATATGTACCTAAGAAGGTAGTTTCGCTCAAATATGTTTATCTGGAGTCAGAAGCACGCTTTTGCAAACTTCTTAATGCCCTGCGAGCAACTTTCCTTAACACTATCTCCTAGGCTTGTTACATAAGACGCTGTTGTGCTATTAATTTTTGGAAAGCAATACGGGCAAAGATTATTACAGAACACTCAGCATAACCGCTGTTGTTCGCACAAAACAACTAATATGGTGCCTTCACTCTGCAAAGGCACGAAACAGAAAGTTAAAGCTAAGCTGCACTAGAGATCTGGCTAGAAGAAAAGATATGATGCCACTAATAAATCCTTTGATATTTTGTTTTCAATGGTTTCAGCAAAGTATCCATTCGAAAATGAAGAACCAGGATAAAAATCGAGAATAATTGCTAACATTCTATGACTTTCCAACACACTTAGTGCACTTTGCGTCAATAAGAACAACGAATCAGATTGAATCGGAGCTTTTGCAAGTGAGGATAGCAAGCCAACATGCAAAGAATTGTGATTCGAGAAAAACAATCCTTTCAATAGTATTGAAGCTGTTACAGTCTACTCAAAAAAGCTGGAACCAACCAAAAGGATTTGAGCTTCTGATGCTGTTGGTTGATAACCAACGTTCAATTTAAGGATGGAAAAGAGATTTACAAAGAATCAGACAGGAGCTATAGCCTAACCGCTATACACCAGATTTGCTAATAACTCTATATAAATTAAATTTTGTTAAATTATTTAATAATTGTTTAGTTAACCGATCATCATTTATATATAGACACTAGTCGAATATCCCTATTCATTGCAAGATAGCTACTAATTGATATAGTTGAAAGCAAAAATATCATCATGATGATGCCCCAATCTCAGGAAACCACAACATCTAAAATCACTGCTACTTTCTTCAAGCAAGTAAAAAGCATGCGTTTAGGTCCACTTTGCCTAAGTGTTATGGCATATCCAAACTTACAGTTGCTAGAATGGTAAAATGAGATGATGTTGATAATCACAGAGATATTCTACCATGCGTTTACAGACGGACTCGCTATCTGCAAACCCTGATCAAGAAAACCAAAAAACAAAAGAATAAAACATTTAAAACATAAGAACCTAATTTATATATCCACTTAGAGATAAACTTTCTTTAGAAAATGCCAAATGAAATTTCACGACGTTATCTTTTTGTAGGTATAGAGATCATACAATTAAATCAGTTTTTATCTGGCCTTACAAAGGCCAAGAGTGCGCGTCTGATGCTCGATGCTTTTCAACCTAATCTTAAGCAAGCATGTTTAACATGATTTAAGATTTACAGACAATAGTCAAGAATTTACAGGCAGGGTTTTGGTCTGCTAAACAGTTCAGCCAGCAAAAATAGGAATTCGATTGTTTTGTATACATAGCTTAGTATAAACCACTTATTTAGTCCGTCTGGGACTCTTAAAATAAACAGTATACTTTAGCGATTTAATGTGTGAATAGAAAATGAGCTGAAAAACGATCATTTCAATTCTTCTCAAGAGGTCAAGATCGTTTAATATCAATATATTTAGCCTATAATTAGGAATTGCCTCAATCAGTATTGAGTAGTAAAATTCCATTGCCAATCTATGACAGATTGGTTCAAAGTTAAACTCGAATTATTAAAAACCATACTATCTTTCGGGATGTAATAGAGCTAATTTAGATGGTTTTGAAACTTGATTCATCCAGGCTGTTAATAAATTATGTGAGACAGCTAAAACAACTGGACCAATAAAAAGACCAATTACGCCAAATGATAAAATTCCACCAATTACTCCAATAAAAATAAGTATCATTGATAAATTCGCTCCCATCTTTATTAAAATAGGACGTAATACACCATCCATTGTTGCCACAATTATACTCCATATAATCATTATAATAGCCCATTTTGTATCGCCTAACCAGAACAACCATATTATAGAAGGTACCATAATCAACAATGGGCCAAGTTGGGCAACACAACATACAAAGATAAGTATTGTTAATATTTCAGAATAAGGAATATCCGCTAAAGTTAAACCAATACCACTGGTAATTGCTTGTATTAATGCTGTTACAACTACACCTAATGCAACAGCTCGAATTGATTGACCAGCAAGTAGAATAGCGATATCGCCCTGTGTACCTGCCAGGCGGATGGCGAAATGTCGAATATTTAATATAAGACTTTCTCCTTTTAGATAAAGTAATGCACTAAATAGTAACATTACGATAAGATGAAAGATAAAACGCCCAGCATTGATAGCTTGCGCTAAGAACCAGCTTGTTGCTTCTCCAACATACGGTTGTAGTTTACCAATTAATGCATTACCGCCATTAGCTAGCAATGTATGCCACCCATAAAAGAGTTTGTTGCCTATAAATGGTAATGTTTTTAACCATAACAGCTCTGGTAATCTAATTTCAGCTGGCAATTTTGCCCATTCAATTAGTGAGCCACTATTTTGTATAATGCTAACAATTAGTATTGCAAAAGGGACAACGAATAATAAGATTATTAATAGTGTCATCACTATGCTTGCTAGCCATCTTTTATGCCATAATTTACTTTCAATTTTTTTAAATAATGGCCAGGTTGCAATAACAAGCATACCTGCCCATAGAAACCCAAGTATGAACGGTTTTAATACCCAAAAACATGCTGTTATCATCAATAAAATAGCTATTATGCTAAAAATAAATTTTGGTAAATCATTAGTGGATGGAGATTGCACTTTTTCCATATATTGCCCTGATTATAAAAAAATGACTGGTGGACTATTATTAATAGTCTATTAGATGATTAATGATGTTTTTTATAACTAATAAAAATAGGGTGATAATGAAAATTATATTTTTTACAAAATATTAATTGCCAAGCCAAGTTTTATCTGCTATCTACTTTCAGTTAAAGAAAGTATATAAAATGCAAAGCGAACACTAATTAAAAAGAATTACTAGTATCATCATCCAACATCACAAGTAGATAAGTAGGACACTCTCATCAAATCAATTCAGCAAATAAAAAGTATTATTTAACCCTATTAAAAAAATAAGATTTCAATGATGTGATGATTTAAGCATCAAACATGCTAAATACTTATCAATGACAACAGATAATACTAGATTTATGCTCATTTTTGTGTATGGACTATCGAAGATAGTGACATATCATGCTGATTAATTTCATAAATGATTTTAACAATAGAAAAATGATATGGCATGAATGAAAAAGTCTACCATACAGGTGGACGCAAAACCAGATGTGCCTCTATGACTATACTTGCATAAACTTATCAGTAATGCTGCCATATAGCTAATAGCTACTGCCCTTTTATGTTGAGCTAAAAACAATTTGACGACAACATCCTTAACACAGCCTTATCAATTTGATCGTTCATACTACTCGTCTATTACGGTTATTACTACAGTGAACAATACGGACTTGTTATAGTCGATGTTGAGATTTAAGCTGCTAAGGTTAAAGGATCCCAACGCAGTGGAAATAGAATATTATTTAATAACTCGTTGCTCCACGTTATCTAAAGGAGGCAAAAAGAGTCTAGTAGTTGTTGCCATGATGGGCTTATTTAAAGCTCTTCAATGGCATTTTCTGCACATGTGATTTTTACTAAGTGTCCTTCTGCCTGCTTTTTCTGAAAAAGTACATGGTCTCTCTACAACCATCAAAAGATTAAAACAGGAATGCATTGAAGAACACAGCCAATGGATTCCCTGCATAATTTAAGCGATGCGCGCTACCTTTATTTTTTGTATGACGGCATAGATAGTCATATCAGGCAAGATAATTACCTTTTCTTGATGCTATCCATTATCTGCATAATTGAGCATAGAGGTAAGCAGCTAGTTGCTCCTAAAAATGCTTATTAAAAATTAAAAGTGAACTAGGTCAAACTTCTCACTGGCTTGTGAGCACATCCTCTTAACCATATCTATCAGGCTTGCTTATGAGATGTAGTCCCATTGCTTTTTTAGAATGTAAGTACAAAAATATCCAAGGACAGAAAACAGTAAGGCTGTTGGGTATACAAAACAGTTAATATTCTGGCTTTACTCGCCAAAGGCATGCAAGTGAAAGTTAAGATTGAGCTACTGCAGGTCTGACCAGCAAAGAGCCTCTATGCTGATAATAAAGACATTGATGTTTTCTTGGCAAAGTTTTCATCAAACTATAATATTGCAGCGATGAAGAAACTGAAGAAGAATTGAAAAAACTGCTGGTATTCTAGAATACCTGCCATCAAAATAGTGAGCGTCAATAAGACGATGAATTTAATTGAATTTAATTTCACAACACTGAAGTCACAAAGCTGACTCGCTAAGAACTGCAGTTCGAGAAAAACAACTCTTTCAATGGTATTTTTAAGATACTACAGTCTATTCAAAACAGCTGGAACCGGCTAATGAGAGAATTGAGGTGATTTATCCTTGGCGGCAAACAATAAAAAATTTAAGAATGAAGAACAAATGCAAGAAGCATCATAGCAAGTTTTAATTGGCAAACACTAAATTTACTAATGACTATAATAGTATTTATCAACTTAGTTGATAAGCTTATTATCTATCCACGTTCTAGTAGCGATATTCAATTGTTATCAAAATTTACTAATAAAAAAACAATTTCAGTTATTAACCTTTACACCGCAAGGAGATTGGAAAGAAAGTAATGGTGGTCAAGTTTTGCCTGAATGGGCATTGTGATTAATATCACACGCTATATATAAAAATTTTACAAGTTAATATGGCAGGAAAATAGGTTAAAGCAAAAACTCATGTGATAAAAAATCCACTGAAGCAATTTTTAGTACCTTACGGTTATTTTTACTTGAATTATTGAGCAACAAACCAAGAGATTTTTATTGGCCTGTCCTGATAAATACTGATGCATCAGATTACAAAGCTCATTAAGATTATGGTAAAACATCGAATAATTTACTGATCATTAAATTGATTTCATTTGGTTGGAGATATTAGAAATCTATTCGATGTCAGTTGAGCTGGCGGAATGTATTTTACAGCAGCAAACGACTATTGGTTGCATATATATCGCACCGCGTTTATAATTAAAATCATCAACATCAACACATAATTTTGGCTAAATTTCTATGATTAAATTAACTTTTAACAGGTTATAATGGTTTGCATCATATGCATTAATAATGCCATTACTTAATTTGATTTAACCAAAAATTTAACCGTCTCTATATGAATGAGGAGACGCTAGCTTTTATTACCAAAGCTAAATGTAATATCTTGAACGATAATATTGTTTTTTAAATAATTAGGTTTAAGTTTGAACTAATTTTTCTAGACTAGAATGCAGTTCTACAACCACATACTGATTTAGGGTAATTCCTAATTATAAAGCAAAACATATCGATACAGACAGACTTATCTCAAGCTTTTCACTAGAATGTAAATGATGGCTTTATACACATTATTTCCAATTGCCTGAACAGGAATTATTAGCAAATATAGTATATTGATGCTCAGGCTACACACAAATCCATCATGACTCTAATTGATGCTTCGTGCATTTGTTCATTATCATTAAATTTGACATTGTTTTACCTCCAAGGTCAGAGGAGGCAACCGCCCCTTACCCAGTTCTAGCTTTTCTGGAAAACTATAGTAGATTAAATACCATGGAAAATCTTGTTTTTCTAGAACCACAGTTCTTAATTCGTTAGCTTCACAGATTCACTAGCAAAAGCTGATTCAATCGAATTCATCGTTCTTATTTGATCCCAACCTCTCTGAGAAGAACTCGTGGAATGATAGCAGTTCTTCTGGATCTTTTTCAGCTTCTTCAACTCATTAGGATACTCTTGCTAAAACCCTTGCCAACAAAACATTAAAAGCTTGATATCAGCATCACAGCTTTTTACTAGTCAAAGACCTACAGCAGCTCAGTCTTAACTTTCGCTTGCATATCTTTGAGAGAGCGAAGCCAGCATATTAATTTTTTATGTACCAAACAGCGTTGATGCTTCATATTTGGAAATATATTTACATTATATTTTAAAAAGAAATGGCACGTCTTCTGCTTAAAGAAGCTTGAGAGATATGATTAATCACGCCGCTAACTGACGCATTGAGAAGTTCAGCTTAGGTTGCGCTTCTGTTCTGACTCTCGATAACTATTTTACGACAGAAACCAGCTCATTACATACATGCTCAATGAAGCCGATAATAACAGCAGGATGAAAAGACGATCATATTGCCTGACAGGACTGTCTATGCTATCACACAAAAAATAAATTTAGCGCGTATCCATTAAATCAGGCAGGCACCATTTTGCATGTGCTTCTTCAAGTCATTACTGTTTTAGTTTGCTGATGGCACTAATAATAAAAAAACTATGTGCTTTTTAGCAAGAAAGAGCCCCCATGACTTCGTGAAAATCACCGCTGTGTAAGACTATGGACTAAAAGAAATAAAGACAATCATGGTATCATCTCTTCGACGCTTTTTGCACGCTTCAGATAAGGTAGTAGCAACGAGCTGTTGAAGCATATTTTTCGTTATAGATAATGTTTTCTTACCTTAACACTTTAATCGCAATATCGCCCATACAAGTCTATATGATTAGCTGTGATAAACAACCGTAACGGAATGACGGAATGGATACATCTGTCGATAAGACACAGCATTTAGCATGTTGTAACAATATGGATTCAAGCTTACACTCAACTACGATAGAGGGTTATCTCCAGCTGCTGGGTACCACATTATGGATGAGTTGATACAAGACATCAGATGTAATATTTGGTTTCACGTTTACCTGTATGGTAGACTTTTCATCCCATATCATCTCTCTGTTGTTGAAACTACCCATGTAATCAATCATCAGAATACGGCAGCATCCACAAAAACACATACAGCAGAAATAAGAATAAGTCCATTAATGATGGATGGGCCTTATAATTATGATATTTTGCAATCAACCATATCAATCAGCATTCATCTTTCCATGAATAGATCTGTGTGCTAATGATCTATATAATGATCGGAGACAAAATAGATAGTCATATTACACTAGTATCTTAAAGGAATGTGGCTGTATGTAGTATAATTCATCTCCTACAGTCGTCGGCAAGAATTCTGATCAATAAAAGTTTTTATGGATAATTAAGACTAAATTGTATTTACAGTTTAAGAACAAAAATAATTTTGTTATTGGTAGCTAAAGATAAGTAAAAGACAATAAGTTAATGATTTAGGCATATTTTGTTTGTTACAATTAAATATTATTGAATTTTTGAGTTAATTTTATTTTTTAAAATTTATTAATAAGTTGGTATAGTTAAAAAATTGACTATTATGGAACAATAGTAAAAAACGTCACTTTTTGCTTAAAATTACTTAAATAAAATATTCACTTAAACTAAATAATTGAAATGAGAAATATTATCATTACTACACATAATATTAAGAAAAAATCCAGTTACATTTATACTTTAATTTAGCTAAAAATTAGTTCAGTGAGGTCAATAATGGTAAATCATATTGATACTTTTTCTTTAAATGAAACAATTTGGCAGGGGCTTACTATGACCAATAAAGCAGCTGTCCAAATTGGTAAATTAATGAAAAAAAATCCTACTAGTTATGGACTATCTCTTAATATAAAACAATCAGGCTGTGCTGGATTTGGTTATATTATTGCATTAATAGATAATCCAACCAAAGAATATTTGCTGTTTGAAAATAATGGTGCCAAACTTTTTGTTCCTTTAAAAGCAATGCCATTTATTGATGGTACTGAGGTTGATTATGTCCATGATGGACTTAATCAAGTATTTAAATTTAATAATCCTAAGGCTCAACACGCTTGTGGTTGTGGTGAAAGCTTTAGTATTTAAGTGAATTAAATTATGTCACATAGTAATATAGAAATTAGTGATGTTGTTAAACAATGGTTAGAGGAACATCGTTATAAAGAGGGATTTTTCACGCAGGTTGCAACTGACAAATTAGCTAAAGGTCTCAATGAGGGGATCATTAAAGCTATTTCAGCCAAACGTAATGAACCGAATTGGATGTTGCAGTTTCGCTTAGAAGCCTATCAACATTGGTTGACTATGGAAGAACCTCACTGGCTTAAAGGGGATTACCCTAATTTAAATTACCAAGAATATAGTTATTATGCAGCACCATCCTGCAATAGTTGCGATGATAATTCTCACACTGAAGCCAATTCATCATCGGATGTTGTGCTGGTAGATAATCATAGCAATAATTACCTAACTGCAGAAGTTGAAGAAGCATTCAATAAACTTGGCGTGCCAGTACGTGAGGGAAAATCGGTTGCAGTAGACGCTATTTTTGACTCTGTTTCTGTTTCAACAACTTATCGTGCCGAATTAGCAAAACTAAGTATTATTTTTTGCTCTTTCGGTGAAGCAATCCAACAACATCCTGAGTTAGTAAAAAAATATATTGGTACGGTCGTTTCTAATAGGGATAATTTTTTTGCTTCATTGAATTCTGCTGTTGCTTCTGATGGGACATTTGTTTATGTACCAAAAGGAGTTCGTTGCCCGATAGAATTATCAACATATTTTCGTATTAATGCGGCTAATACCGGTCAGTTTGAGCGGACTATCTTGATTGCTGATGAAGGCAGTTACGTTAGTTATATTGAAGGATGTTCTGCTCCGGTGCGCGATAGCTATCAACTACATGCTGCTGTAGTTGAAGTTATTATTCATAAAGATGCTGAAGTAAAATACTCTACCGTACAAAATTGGTTTTCAGGTGCTGAAAATGAAACTAGTGGGATTTTAAATTTTGTTACCAAACGTGCTTTATGTGAGGGTGAGAATGCTAAAATGTCATGGACCCAGTCTGAAACTGGATCGGCTATTACTTGGAAATATCCCAGTGTTATTCTGCAAGGGGATAATTCGGTTGGCGAATTTTTTTCAGTTACATTAACCAATGGCAATCAACAAGCTGATACCGGTACAAAAATGATCCATATTGGTAAGAATACGCATTCCACCATTATTTCTAAAGGGATTTCAGCTGGTCGCAGTCAAAATAGTTACCGCGGTTTAGTAAAGATTTTACCGACTGCCGATAACGCTAGGAATTATACCCAATGTGACTCTATGTTAATTGGCAGTGAATGTGGCGCGCATACCTTTCCTTATATCAAGGTAAAAAATAATAGTGCACAATTAGAGCATGAAGCCACAACATCCCGTATAGGTGAAGATCAACTCTTTTATTGTTTACAGCGTGGCATTAGTGAAGATGATGCAATTTCTATCATCATAAATGGTTTTTGTAAGGATGTTTTTTCTAAATTACCATTAGAGTTTGCTGTTGAAGCGCAAAAATTACTAGCAATTAGCTTGGAACACAGTGTGGGTTGATAGATGGTTCCTATTAAAAGAATACTCAGTTATTCAAAGGCCAATGAAATGTTAAGTGTTAAAAATTTAAATGTCAGTATTGAAGGCACTCAAATTCTTAACGAATTAAACCTAGCAGTAAAAGCTGGTGAAGTGCATGCAATCATGGGGCCTAATGGGTCAGGCAAGAGTACCTTATCAGCAACACTGGCTGGACGTGAAGAATATCAAATAAACCAGGGTGAAATTCTATTTAAAAATAAAAATTTACTTGAATTATCACCAGAAGAACGTGCAGGTGAAGGTATATTTTTAGCCTTTCAGTATCCAGTAGAAATTCCTGGTGTAAGTAATCAATTTTTCTTACAAACTTCCGTTAATGCCGTTAGAGAATATCGTAAGCAGTCACCGTTAGATAGATTTGATTTTCAGGATTTTATTGAAAATAAAATTGAACTACTTGATATGCAAAAAGATTTACTTAGTCGATCAGTCAATGTCGGTTTTTCTGGTGGAGAAAAAAAACGCAATGATATTTTACAGATGGCGGCATTAGATCCTGAATTATGTATTTTAGATGAAACAGACTCAGGTCTTGATATTGATGCCTTGAAAGTAGTGGCTAATGGCGTGAACTCACTACGTACATCTGAAAGGGCTTTTATCATCGTCACTCACTATCAGCGTATTTTAGATTATGTACAGCCTGATTTCGTTCATGTTCTTCATCAAGGCAAAATTATTCAATCTGGTGATTTCACATTAGCCAAAAAACTAGAGGTACAAGGCTATGGCTGGCTTATTGATCAATAGCAAAAGCGCAGAAAAAAAACATAAAATCACAAAGTTAAATCAACATGCGTTAAAAGCTTTTGGGACTCTTTTTCATGCCAGCAAAAGAGCAAAAGAAAAACAAGCTCAGGCATATTGGAAGCAGGCAGAAAAAATAGGCTTTCCGATATCTTATCATGAAGAGTGGCATTATACACAGTTTGAAAAAGTACTTAAAGCTCAATACCAATTAAATATTGATAAAGTCAACTCAATTACTGCTGAGCAATTAAAAGAACTAGCTATCTCCATTGATGCTTGGCAGATTGTTTTAGTTGATGGATATCTTATTCCTGCGCTAAGTAGCGATAACTTTGGCCTTTATCAAATTCAAATTATGGATACACTGACACAGCTTCCAGCGCCTATCGTGAACAATGAAATATTTATGTATTTAACTGAGAGTCTAGCCGCTCACCCACTATTAATTAAATTAGGCGCTAATCAACAAGTAGAAAAACCGATTTATATATTAAATATTACTTCTGGTTCAGATAATAGTAATTATATTACTACCAGTCACTATCGCTATCATTTAGATATTGGTGCTAATTGTAAATCGCAAGTTATTGAACATTTTGTTTCTGTTGATGATAAGCCGCATTTAACAGGCAGTCGATTGACAGCTAATATTGGTGATAATACTCATTTTAGTCATATCAAAATTAGTAGTGAAAACAACCAAAGCAACCATTTTGCTCATAATGATATATTATCAGGGCGAGATTGTCAAATAAAAAGTAGCGGCATTTTTATCGGTTCAGCATTACTTCGTCATCATACAAGTGTGAAGTTAAATGGAGCAGGTAGCAAATTAGAGCTCAATACATTATTGTTGCCAAAAAATAGAGAAATTGTCGATACAAGAACTTATCTTGAACATAATCAACCATGTTGTGACAGTCGCCAGTTACATAAAACAATCGCATTGGATGAAAGTAAAGCCATTTTTAATGGTATTATTAAGGTTGCGCCAGAAGCAGTTAAAACAGATAGCAAAATGCTAAATAACAATTTGTTATTAACTAAAGAAGCCGAAATTAATACAAAACCACAGTTAGAAATTTATGCTGATGATGTTAAATGTAGTCATGGCGCGACAGTAGGTTGCATTGATGATGAACAGTTATTTTATTTACGTTCACGTGGTATTCATCTTAATGATGCAAAGCATATAATTATGATTACCTTTTCGGCTGAAATCATCAAAGCTATTGATAGTAAAGGCATAAGCAATAAAGTAATGGAAATTATTCAGCAGCGCTTGGTAGGGATTTAATATGACATTTTCAGTGGCCTCAATTCGCAAGGATTTTCCTATGCTGGCAAAAAAAATCAATGACCAACAGTTGATTTATTTGGATAGTGCTGCCAGCGCACAAAAACCACTACAAGTGATAGAAAAGGAAAGGCAATTTCTTAGTCAGCACTATGCAGCGGTACACCGAGGTATACATCGCTTAAGCAATGAAGCAACTGTAATGGTAGAAAATACTCGTCAGCAAGTAGCTGATTTTATTCATGTTTCTGATGCTGAAGAAATTATTTTTGTTAAAGGAACAACAGAAGGCATAAATTTAATTGCTAATAGTTATGGGCATAGGTTTATCAAACCGGGTGATAATATTATCATTAGTCAAATGGAACATCACGCTAACATCGTTCCTTGGCATATACTTGCAGGCCAGATTGGTTTTGATATTCGTATATTACCTATTAATGATACTGGAAAATTAATTTTTGAACTATTAGATAAGCTAATCGATAGCAGGACTCGATTACTCTCTTTTACCCATATGTCTAATGTTTTGGGAACCGTTAATCCAGTAAAACTGATTATTGCCTATGCGCGACAATGTGCAGAAAAAAAAGCAGCACAATTGCATATTTTGCTAGATGGAGCGCAAAGTATTATGCATCAAATGATTGATGTCCAAGATCTTGATTGTGATTTTTACGTTTTTTCCGGCCACAAACTATATGGACCAACTGGTATTGGTGTTTTATATGGCAAAAAGGAATTATTAAATGCTTTACCTCCATGGCAAGGTGGCGGAGGCATGATTGATAAGGTGAGTATGACGTTAGACAAACCATCCATAATAAATATCACTTACGAAAAAGTGCCATGGCGATTTGAAGCAGGTACGCCAAATATTGTTGGCATTATTGGTTTAGGTGAGGCATTGCGTTATATTAATAATATTGGTTATCAACAAATATCTGCCCATGAAACCACATTAATGAAATATGCTAATCAGCGTTTAAGTACAGTAAACTCTTTGCGTCTTTACGGATCAGATGATCGCCAGGGGGTTATTGCCTTTAATTTAGGCGATCATCATGCTTATGATGTTGGTAGTTTTTTAGATAATTATGCTATTGCAATACGGACAGGCCATCATTGTGCGTTGCCATTGATGGATTTTTATCAAGTACCAGCAATGTGCCGAGCTTCTCTGGCAGTTTATTCTACTAAAGAAGAGATTGATATCTTAGTTGAAAAACTACAACATATTGAAAAATTACTTGCTTAATTTGTTTTAAAGTACATCTAATGGATAGAATGATGTCAGTCTTGCCTGATGAGAATAAATTGTTACGTAATTTTTTACGTTGTCAAACTTGGGAAGAGCGATATCTTTATTTAATTGAATTAGGAGAAAAATTATTACCTCTTAGCAAGAAGCAAAAACAAGTAAAAAATCAGATCTCAGGTTGTCAAAGCCAAGTTTGGATTGTTATGGAGACGAATAGTTGCGGTAGGATCCAATTTGCTGGTGACAGCGATGCAGCTATAGTTAAGGGTTTGATTGCATTAGTAATAATTCTTTTTCAAAACAAAACAGGACAACAAATTTTAACTACAGATAGTAAAGCATTTTTTCAAAAATTATCATTGGAGCAGCATTTAACGCCATCAAGAAGCCATGGATTGCATGCTATGATCAGAACAATTCAACAGCGAGCCAAAAAATTAGCCAATTAAAAATTTAAACATTTAGTTAACTGTCACACTTACACTGAAGATAATATGTTTTTTAAATAATTTAGGTTTACTTTTAACAAATCTCTTTTATAAAACTGCAATAAAATTTTATTACCAATACTGGTTTGGATAATTTATTGCTAATTGTACAGCCAAAGATATTGATGCAGAGTAACTTCTAGATCTTCACTAGAAGTGAAATAATGGTTTTACAGTTCTATGCGCCCATTAAATCGCTCGACCATAATACCATTTGTTTGAGTATGCCTTAAGCTAGCTAAAACTTAGAGTCTATACAAAGCTCTCTACATAAACGGTTTAATTAATGTTTTTCGATAGCTGATCCTTTTCTGAGATCAAAAATATGATCTATAAATTCTATACCATTGTATGTTCTAAATACCAAATGAATACCATTCGATATGTTCATTAAAATTGTAATAAGAGAATCATTTAAGATTGGCTCAAAGCCTTGTTCGATTGCTGTTTATAAAATTGAATTGCTCTTTAACTAAAGACAAAAAGCAGCCTTTTATTCCTAAAAGGAGATAAAATCGATTTACTTGTAACTCTATTGTAAGTTAAAACTTCATCTAAGTCTGTATTTTCTTTGAATCTAATGCATTAATTTTATAGCTTAACCATAATCCTACATTTAGCTTAATAAGCTTTATTTTTCTATTTTATGCATTTTTTCTAATAACAATTTTGTTACCTATTTGCCAAGCTTAGCATCAATAAAAAGTAGCATGTCGCAATATAGAACTCATTTGTACAGTTCGGTGTACAGAAATCCTTGTATCAGGACATCTAACTCCGATTTTTCTAATTTTTTGTGAACTGTCATCTCCACAACAAAGATTTATACACATTCAATAATAATGTGCATCATTTACCATTCGATAAAAAACCATAGTAACCACAGCCAATCTTAAAATACCTAGCTAAATATGACCAATATACCACTCGATTATCTCTTCCTAGCCAGGATCTACTGCTAAGTACTGGTTTTAGTACGATGATCATAGTAATAATGTATAACCATGCCACACTTCCAACTCCACCACATTTGTAATGCTGTAGTTTTTACGCAGAAAATACCACCTAGTGGTGTGTTTAATGTGTGTAGCACTCGATGTATTTCAGGATATGACACACACTATTTTCATCTTTATTAGCAAAGTGCACTTTTCCAATAACATACGTACTCTGCTTTCAGGTAACGCTGCCACTGTTTCCTGGAACAGGTTATTCTAAAGATCAGAAAAAGAAACATACGCTGAAATTTATCATGTCATAGCTGTGGACGCAACAGATGGATGACCAATAGTATCATAGTCCCTAGCTAAATTTTTTGAATGCTGTTTTTTAAAAGCGCCTTACTAAAGCTATACACAATCTTTAATATCCAGACCACCACAGGTGACAGAGAAATGAACAAGCTGATGGTTGATTGAGTTATCGACCATAAGTATGCAAAGATAGGCACGGAAGTATTAATTTTAATACTATGTTTACGTGCCAACTGTGCAACATAGCGCCACTTGTTGGGTGATGTCACAAAACAGAAGGTTGAATAAGCAACTAGTTATTTTTAAAAAGTTATAAATAAGATAGTTCAGCATAATGAAACTAATGTATTGCTAATCGCAGTCAAATAAGATATCAGCTACTGAGCTAACTTCTGCTTGTTAGCTTTAAAAGCCAATTAACTGCAGGATTTTAATTTTTTTACAACTTTGGCAGAAAAATAGTTCTGGAAACATTTTTGAGAGGCACAGTAGTATAACGTGCCGTTGTCTGGTGGAATATATATCTTAATAAATTGCCATCTGGGTATATCTTGCAAAAGGGAATAAAAATCGTCATCTTATTCACATTCATTAGGTTTACAGACTTACTTATCTTTGTGTTTATGTAATTGGTCCGGAGCCAAACCAAAAAGGAAAGTGGAATCATACCTAGTTTTCTATAGGTAATGAATTCATCAGCAAACAGGCTTTTACTCATTACTACCGCAATACAATTGTTCCAAGCATCATAGGCTTAGACTTGGCCATTTTGCTTAATCACATGATAATAATAACCAGAAGTGAATGATATTTTCGTATCAAGAAAAAATTATGGACTAACTCGAACGAATTGCTGTATGGCCAATTTTTGGTTTCATAAGAAATTCAGTTACTCGGTCATCATTAATTTTATTAAGGAGATCATAAAGCGCTTTGGATTAAATAGCTGCTTGTAACATGTGAAGTTAGGGGTTATCTTCCTGATTTCTGATTTACGCTTTCTAGGAGATTTATTTTTCGCCATATTGAGTGAATATATCTGCATCGCTCACATTATAGATGTGCTTTGCTTCGTTATAAAGACATATAAAAAATATATCAAATGTTGCAATCATCTATACACCTACAAAAAGATAACATCATTAAGTTTTGTTTGATATTTGCTGAAGATATTTTATATCTACATAAAAACAACAAAAATCATAGATTTTAATCGCTTAATGCTTCGCTTTCTTGGCTTCCTCACATCAAAGTATAATCACATAAACACAACAAAAATTTCATGCAAATTTCCAACTTCCTGGCCTATCTAAAAGAACGTTCGAAGTCAGATCAAGATAAAAAAAGCACTGTTAAGAATTAGAGTACAAAAGCAATCAGATCATCGAGATAGTCTTGGCAGGAAGAAAAACGACTTGGCTTCCTGAGCAGGAAGGAGACAGCAGCGTCAGGAAACGATAGAGAATATACCTTTGATCATCAAGATCATCTTGTTTTTCACATTTATGAAAGGTAAGTTCGGAGTATGCCTTATGGCTATGCCATAATGCTTAATTAAACTAGACGCAGGCTCTCTTTAGCTGTATTGAAGCAGAAGCACTGATTTTAAGTGTTATAGTTGCGTGATAATTGCGCAATCATCATGATATTTTGCTATTAACTATATCTCTTAATAGCCATCTTACCATGAATAGTACTGATTGTACGCTGAGGTTCTATATAATAATCCGGGATCAAAAAGTTAACTAGTGATATTATTAATATATCCATAATCATTATTCATCTGATAAACTTTATACGTTACTTAGGAGGAAAAAACATGAAGATAATTCTATTTTTTATTAGCTTATTGTTTTTAAGCTGGCTGACTTTCAATATCAGTGCTGCTGAATACTCCTTGCCACCTACTAAAGCACACTTAATTGGAGAAAATACTAATTATTTGGTAGCTAATGATGGGCGTCCACTGGAAGCTATTGCAAGTGAATTTCAGATAGGTTTGCTTAGCATGTTAGAAGCTAATCCAGGTACTGACCCTTATCTACCTAAAGCTGGTAAAACATTAATTATCCCATCGCAAATGTTATTACCATCAACTAAGCGTGATGGGATCATTGTTAATTTAGCCGAATTGCGATTATTTTATTTTCTAAAAGGAAAAAATAAAGTCATTGTTTACCCTATTGGTATTGGCCAATTAGGTGCCAATACTCCTGAAATGGTAACAACAATTAGTCAATTAATTAAAAACCCAAGCTGGACACCGACACAAAGCATTCGTAAACGTTATGCTGCTGATGGCGTTATTTTACCAGCAGTATTTCCAGCCGGGCCTGATAATCCTATGGGTCTTTATGCCTTGCGCTTATCTTATGGTAAAGGACAATATTTTATCCATGGGACTAATGCAAATTTTGGTATTGGATTACGTGTAAGTTCTGGGTGTATTCGTTTAAGATCAGAGGATATAGCAGCATTATTTTATTCTATTCCAGTAGGAACTCGCGTACAGGTAATTAATGAACCAATTAAGTACTCTAAAGAGCCAGATGGGAGCTATTACATCGAAGTTCACCAACCATTATCTAAAAAGGAATACGATGATTCGCAAACAATTCCATTAATATATAGCAATGAGTTTAAAGCATTTTTGCAACAACCTGATATTGATCAGAAATTAGTTGCTCAAGCAGTATCACGTCGTTCAGGAATGCCGATAAGAGTAAATAAGACATAGATTAATATTAGATACGATGAATTATGAGTAGATATAATATATAATTTAATATATCTATTAACAATAATATATTAGTAAAACTAAAAATTAGTCGTATATATTAAATAATAAGGTAAGGCACCCATTTGGTGCCTTATTAGTATATCAAGTTATCCGTTAAATATAAATTGGATTACTTTTTATATCCATGAACTTGATTATCCAACCTTTGATTAGCACGAGCAGCTTCATCTTTAGTAGTCTGAACATTAATATCTAATGATTGAACGTCATTGGATAGTTGATCGACTTTATCGTTTAACGTTTCTACATCTGAGGACAGTTTGTTAATTTGACTACTTTTCGAACAGCCTGCTAACAAAACAGAAACCAAAACGATAGAACCCAGTACAACTTTAGTACGCTTCATTATATTATCCTCTATATTTAGTTAATCTCCAACTAGCAAGGTAAGTATTGCATATACTTGGCAAAACAGATAATAAATTTCTCTCTCTAACTTTGAATTATTAGATCTTTTTCAAATTCAGGGAAAAAAACTTACATATTCTTATTCTACTACTTAATTAGAATGATTTTTACTTAAAGTCTGATATATTTTTAATAAAATTAAAAAAGAAAATAAATTTGTTTATTTTTTGTTCGTTTTAGCTGACTGGTCTGAAATTTTTAATTTTCTAATTGTATTATTTTATCAATTATGTTTGATGCTAAATTTAAAATAAAATTAATGCTATAATATAGTTACTGTTTAAATAACATACCAATTATAATTTTTTGGGTTAGAAATATTAATTTCTAAAATAACTATTAAATAAATGCTCAACAGCAAAAATAATTAATAGGCTTTTTGCTTATAAATTATCAATATTAAATATTAATTCTCTAAATTTTTTATTAAAAAAATAAAATTAAATTCTCTGCTATTTTATTTAGAGAAATTATGTTTACCAACAAAATTATAAGATATCAAAAGATTAGGTATTTGTTGTACAGGCGATTTGCACTAATGCAATGCGCCTGAAATCATAACAACAACATGACATTTCTTATCCATATTATTTGCTAAGAGCAATTGCTTGCCAAACACGGATAAAAAAATTGCTAATAAAAAAATTTTTGACTAATTCCAGAATAACTCCTTTATTAACTAATAATAATTAACGCAAAGGTTCTTCTTTGCTTGTTAAAGCAAAGATCTGTGCTGTTGGAAAATATTTTGCGTACTGATTTTGTTAATTTTTCACCATAAGTATTCATCAGATAATCAATTGAGAGTTTAACTTTTTCAACTCCAACATTTCAACCGCACTGCGGCAAACCGCTTCAGTAATGAATAATTTTACTTTATTTTGCTATCATCATCAATGCAATTTGGCATAACCAAATCGGCAGCACAATCCAAAATAGTTGTTATAATTTTAGCGTTTGATAGAATATTTTTTCGCTTTTGCCATATAACATAGCCGAATCATCAGCATTCTATAAAATAGAATTAGCAACATCCACACACTTCAGCAAGTGTAAGTAAGTGGTAGATTTTTTGAATCTATGTTAGCAAAGATTGCTGCTAGAAATCCATTATACTGTATAAAAGATTTTTGCTACAGAGTTTGACATGAAAAAAGCAAACAATCATATAGATTAAAGAGATTCTTTCTTCATGCCCACTGCCAAGATAAACCTACACCTCATTAGTTTGCTTACTGATAATCTCTATTGGATGATCTCGCTTCATACATTGAAGCAAGTCATTCCACTTTATTCTGGTAATATTGTCACAGTGAACATGTTCTTCTCTAGGAGATATTCATTATGGTTACAGCGATATCATTGCAAAATCCACAGTTGTAGAAAAAAATTAACAATCTTATTAGAAATCTTCTAACGAAACCACATCACAATGATAGATGATTTAGTTATTTGCCATGCATCTTGAATAACTTGACTTTACGGAAATCAGCAAAACAAACATTGATTGATTCTAAAACAGGCTTTATATTGGCGTAACTACTTTTTTACTTTAGAGACAACAGCAAACATAAACACACTAAATGGTATTATTGAACTAAATGATACATTTTTCTTAAATCCTTTAAAGGTAAGTGTTATACTCCACATAGGAAACTCAAAAAACACGCTAAAGTCGGAGACAAAAAGAAAGAATAAATAGCATTCTTAATTCTATAAAGATCAACATAGTCATGTGAACAAATGAGATTTTTCAAAAGTTTAATGCAGAGTGCATTAACTATTTTCTTAATCCGGTCATAGATAAAGAGCCTTTCCTTATTTCGGATACATATAACTTGTAGGAAATATTTGCTAGC
Organism: Arsenophonus sp.; assembly: GCA_046530935.1. Taxonomy (GTDB): domain Bacteria; phylum Pseudomonadota; class Gammaproteobacteria; order Enterobacterales; family Enterobacteriaceae; genus Arsenophonus. The sequence continues at coordinate 1,040 of JBHEQW010000037.1, read as the reverse complement.
GAACATAAAATTAGCCAGCATAACCTAATAAAGTTAAATAAACAGAAAGTTATTGGCAAGAAATTCTACATCTTAAATGCAAACAATTATATCAGCCGATTAAAATGATGCATGAGTAGATTTCATTGTATATAGTCATTTTATTTACTGAAATATCTGAGCTGGAAGAAGATTGTTTGAAGCTAGAACAATTGAAATACAGACGTAGCTATAAATTACTTTGCTACCAAAGTAACAAACCTTTGCTAACATAACTTAATTTTTCAGGAATTTATTCAGATAGATCAATCAAAATAAACCTTTTAAAATATAATCCAAATAAATCATGAAGATAACACACAACTTAATGTGTTACAGCACTTGTTTATCTGAAGCGCTTTATGATCTCCTTCTCAAAATTTATGATGACAGCAAACTGAATTTTTTATGACACAACAATAACCCAATAAATAAAGGCATATAGCAATTCGTCCAACTACTCTCTGTCTCCAATTTTTTCTCGACATATATTATTATCAGTCTATTACGATTAGATGGGATTTTTAGCAAAACTCACCTAAGCTACAACAAGATCAGGCTGGATACAACTGCATTTATGTTGAGGAAATGACTGGAAGTATTTTCACAAATGAATTCATCACCTACATGGAACTATGGATAATTCACTATTTAATTCCCTTCTTGAGACAAAAACAAAGATAAATTGGCTAGTTTTGCTCATTTCTTGTGTATAAAATTTTAAAGATATTGGCCTATTTTGCTAATTAATTTTATGGATGATTTCAACAACAGAGAAATGATTTACCATGCGTAAATATACCTTACAAGGCATCCATAAAAATAGATATTATCCATGATCCAATTGCATTAACTAATTCCATAATGCTGCTAGGCAGTTGATAACAACTACATTGTTGAAGCTGAGCTTGTGGAGCCATATCCCGCATGCAGTAATAACATACTGAGCGCATCTACTTCTAAATAAAATCGTCATATCTACAATCGTCCGTAAGGATTATTTGCTATATCGAAATATACAA
>JBHEQW010000036.1:0-34764 GCA_046530935.1 Arsenophonus sp. | reverse complement strand
ACACCCATTCGCCATCAGCGTGAAGTTGAAAATCGCCTGCGTGAAGCCGTATACCAAGATAGAGCACGTATCCAAATTGCTCGGATATCTAGATTTGGTCTACTTGAAATGTCACGCCAACGTTTAAGTCCATCACTTGGTGAATCCACTCATCATGTTTGCCCTCGTTGTATCGGTACAGGAATAATTCGTGATAATGAATCACTTTCACTCTCTATTTTACGTTTGATCGAAGAAGAAGCGTTAAAAGAAAATACCCATGAAATACATGCAATTGTACCAGTACCAATTGCTTCTTATCTGCTTAATGAAAAACGCCAATCAGTTAATGAAATTGAACGTCGGCAACATAATATCCGTGTTATTATTGTTCCTAATGATCAGATGCAATCACCACATTATAATGTGATCCGTATTCGCAAAGGTGAAGAAATTTCAGCATTAAGTTACTATCTTGCGCAATACCATGAAGCTGAAACTAATAATCTAACTGATGATGTTGCTAGTGAGAAAAAGTTACCTGAAGAACCAGCTATTTTTACTTTTACTCTTCAATCTCAAGAAGATACAAAAAATACTGTAGTTGTTACTAAGAGAAAATCAAGTAAGCAGAGTAAATCAAGCAATAAGCAAATTTTGCCAAGTCTATTTAATCGAATTAGTTCTTTCTTAAGAAGATTATTTACTAAATCACAGCAACCAATTGAAATAAATAATAAAAAATTAAAAAATGCTAATGATAAACGACGTAATATTAATCGTAATAGAGCAACTCAACCTCGCGAAGAGAATAATAATATTGATAACCGTCAATATCGTGGGTATATCGATGAGTTTGAATCTGCTAATAGTACCAGTAATCAGAAAAATCATTTTAATAATGCTCAAGAGAATGCTGTACATGAAACTCAACAACAACATCATCGTGAACATAGAGATGAACGTTGCCGTAGTCAGGAAGAAAAACGACAAGAGTTGCAACTTGAAATTAAAATTCAGCCACTAAAAAAGAAAGAGTATGAAACGGAAAGAACGATCATCGCCTCTCCTCCTGGCCTTCAACAACCTCAACTTGTTAAATCTGCGCTGGTCGAAAATAGCATGATTGAGAAGCAAAAACTTCATATTGATAAAGAATATCAGGATATTAAGCTGGCTATTAGCAATGCTGAAGAAACAGTGCCTGCTTTGTTAACTGCAGAATCCATTCTGCCAATTGAATTAACAGCGAAGCAAAAAAAAACAGACCTACCGTTTGTCAGAGAACCAGAACAGGCTAAAGTTCTAGAAGGATTCAACAATTATAATAATGAACGACAAGAAACAATCATTCCGCGCAGATCAAGACGATCTCCACGCCACCTACGCGTTAGCGGTCAACGACGACGACGTTATCGTGATGAACATCAAAGCAAATTGTTAATACCATTAAAAATAGCCGTTGCTGCTTTACCTGAATTATCTTCAGCCAAAGTCTTGGCCGTCCAGCAGCACCCTATTAAATTCAATGAATTAAATGAAATATTATCAAATAATAAAAATATAATGATAATCAATGTAAAAACAGTATCTTCTGCAACTAAAATTAACTATGATAGGATGATTAATAAAGTTAAACTAGAAGAAAAAATACTGTCAATTAATAAAGCTATTCAATTAACAATGGAAGAAAACTTACAACTATCTGCTTATGATGATGTATTGCTTATTCCTGTAAAGATTCAATGTATAGAACAAAATGAAAAAGCCTGTCAACTACTTATTGAAGTAAAAGTAGTACCTGAAAACAGAACTGATGTCGTTGTAGAAACGCAAGTATGGAGTAGAACAATAAATCAATTACAAAATGCTCAATCAGTTAATGATAAACTTTTTATATCCAATAAAACTAAAATTAGTGAACATTCAGTCCATGAAATCAGTCAGAAAAAAATAGCAAAACCATCGAATGAAAATCATATTTGTGCTCAAACAAATATATTTTCTGTGACTGATGATGCTGTTATTGAAAAAAAACCAAGTAATCAAAAAGCAAAAATTGCTGTAATAAAATTAGGCGAAAAAACAGGTTGTTCTCATGCTCCAGCTACAAAAGCACCGGCGCCAAAAATTACTGAAAGCACTTTAGAAATTAAAGCTTACGTACGACCCGCAATAACTTTCAATAGTAAAAATGGTGCTGGTGGTCATGTTGCAACAAGCATAGCTACATCTAATATGTTTAAACCAAAATAATAACCAATAAAAATCCACTCATTTTGATATTTTTATTATTACGTTCGATTAAAGCTAAGTTATTCTATTATTTAATACCATAAGTTCTTTTTGTAAAAAAGAATTTTTACATGATTAAATCAGAAATAAATATATCTCAATGGGTTGTTTTTAGCGCACGCAAAAAGTATTGGTTATCATGATCTTTGTGTAAGATGGAATCTTCGGCATGCTCATCAAGTCATCGATTTTATCGATAACATAAATAACATGACTAACATAAATAGGCGCGGCTAACAATTCATTGAAGAAGATGCTTGTCAATATAACGACATAAAAATGCATTAGCTAATATTTCTAGAGTTATTATGAAATCTTGTGTATCATAATCAGAGTATTTTACTCTATGCTGATTCATTAAGCAGTTTTCCACCCTTAAATTGAAGTATGTGTTTACTAACTAGTATCAGCAGGTGTAAACTTCTTACACCAAATTAGATTGCTTTAGCTTTTCTGATCAGATTCGCGCAGTAGCTGAGATATCATTGAAGTTTTGTTTTTTAGAACTAAATATCTTTGTGTGTTGACTTCGTAATCTCACTGTCGGAAAAATTGATTAAATCAGATTCGTTGTTATTATTAAAATTCAGTTGGTCGCCTCTGACGTGAAGTCGTAGAATACTAGAAGTTCTTTTTGATCTTTCTGCAGCCTATTCATCTCTGTATGAGATGAGATGATGACTTCTCTAAAAACATTTTCAATAAAATATCAAGGGTTTTATTAACGGTATTTGCCTGTGGTTATCTCTACTACTCAGATCTAGCTAGAAAGTAGCTCAGTCTTATTTCAGATAATTTAAAATGGAAAATTTATTTCTTGTGAAATTTTTCCTTAGGTTAGTTAATAAAAATAAGTTAATACAGAGTTAGTAAAAAACATTCATTGTCAAATTAGAATAGTTTAATGTTTTGTTAAACAACAACCTATTGCATTACTTAAAAAAATGGAAAAATATTATTTGGCCAATAAGCAAAAATTTTCATTTCTGTTTCATGATTATGAAACGTTTGGGCAGAATCCTGCGCTCGATCGACCTGCACAGTTTGCAGGAATTCGGACTGACTTAAATTTCAATATTATCGAAGAGCCTAAAATTTTTTACTGTGTCCCTACAGATGACTATCTTCCTCAGCCAGAAGCAGTTATGATCAATGGTATTACTCCAAAATATGCAATAGATCATGGTATAAATGAAGCTGAATTCGCTAAACGTATTCATGGGATATTTAGTATCCCAAATAGTTGTATTCTCGGTTACAACAATATTCAATTTGATGATGAAGTTACTCGTCATATTTTTTACCGTAATTTTTACGATCCTTATGCTTATAGCTGGCAGCAAGGTAATTCACGTTGGGATTTACTAGATGCATTACGAGCTTGCTATGCGTTACGTCCTGATGGTATTAACTGGCCTAACAATGATAAAGGACTACCAACCTTTAAATTAGAACATTTGACCACTAAAAACGGTATTAAGCATGTAAATGCTCATGATGCATTAGCCGACGTTTTTGCTACTATTGAAATTGCAAAATTAATTAAGCAAGCACAGCCAAGGATGTTTGAATATTTATTTCAATTAAGAAATAAAAATAAAATTCGCCAATTGATTGATATCAATGCTATGACTCCGTTAGTTCATGTTTCCAGCATGTTTGGCGCAATACGAGCCAATAGCAGTCTGATTGCACCACTCGCCTGGCATCCAAAAAACTATAATGCGCTTATTGTCTGTGATCTTGGAGCAGATATTAGCCCACTGTTACTATTAGATAGTAACACACTAAGGCAACATTTATACACATCTAAAGAGAACTTAGCAGGTGAATTAGCCATTCCTATTAAACTAATACATATTAATAAATGTCCAATTTTGGTGCCAGCCAAAACATTGCGGACAGCAGATGTACAACGCATAGCAGTTGATCTAGATGGTTGTCTGAATAATTTAGCCATATTGCGACAACATACTGAAGTGAGGGATAAAGTTATTCAACTATTTAGTGCACAGCAACCTTTTCCCTGAAGAAACTGATGTGGATGCTAAGCTTTATTCCAGGTTTTTTGCTTATAATGATCGTTTAACAATGGCCATTATCCGTCAAACTTTACCGCAAAATTTATCTTCATTAAATTTTAAATTTGATGATCCACGCATGAAGCAATTATTGTTTCGTTATCGTGCTAGAAACTATCCAGCTACACTGACAAAACAAGAACAGCTTACCTGGTTAGAACATCGACACGATAGATTAAATAGTCAGAAAATAACTGAATATTTGCAAACTATCGAGCAATTATTTATCAAACATCGAGAAGATAAAGAGAAGTGCCAGCAACTGGAATCGTTGATAGATTATGCTAATCAGATAGCAGGAAATTAATTTTCTTTCTAACTATACACTATAAAAAACAGGTTGCCCAATAGAAACAAAGGCCAATTATTTGGCCTTTGTTTCTGAGAAACTTCAGATAGAGTTAAAATTTAAGATAACTAAGCATTATTCATTTGTGGTAATGGCCGGCGGAAACGGCGTGTAATAATTGTCATATAAAAAATGCCTACCACTGCCCATACCATCCCTAGTAGCATGGAAGTTTTTTCTAAGTTGACCCAAAGCACTGATACAGTTAAAGCACCAATAATAGGTAAAATTAAGTAATTAAACTTATCTCGCCAAGTATGGCAATGACGCTCTCTAAAATAAAATTGTGAAATAACCGAGAGATTAACAAAGGTAAAAGCAATTAATGCACCAAAATTAATTAATGCTGTGGCAATTTCCATATCAAACCAAATTGCTGTTAACGCTAACATACCAACTAAAATAATATTAAAAGCAGGGGTTCGCCATGTTGGATGAACATAACCAAAAAAACGTTCAGGAAAAACACCATCTCTTCCCATGACATACATGAGACGAGAAACTCCTGCATGTGCAGCCATACCTGATGCTAATACGGTTGCACAAGAAAAAACCAAAATAATAGACTGAAAAAGGGCTCCAGCAACATATAACATAATTTCAGGTTGCGATTCGTCAGGTTTTTTAAAATATGAAATATCAGGAAAATAAAGCTGTAAAAAATAAGAAACACCAATAAAAATCAAACCACCAATTAAGGCCGTCAAAAAAATGGCTTTGGATATCACTTTTCCTGCATTTGGCGTTTCTTCTGATAATGAACTAATGCCATCAAACCCTAGAAATGAAAAACATAAAATCGTAGCTCCGGTGATCATCGGAATTAAATGTGCCTGTTCGGAGGTAAAAGGTCGCCATGACCAAATCTGGCCAGAACCTTCTCCTTTAGATAATCCATGGATTAAAACAGCTAAAAAAACTAGCATGAGAGTAATTTGAATAATTACAATAATAGTATTTAAGTTAGCGACAAAATTAATACCTCGTAGATTAAAAATAGTCATCAATAAAACTAATCCAAAAACAAAAATCCATGGTGCAACACATGGGAAAATAGCTTCAAGATAAATTTTTGCTAACAGTATATTAATCATTGGCATGAATAAGTAATCAAGCAAAGATGACCATCCAACCATGAAACCAATATGCGGGCTCATCGATTTTTGTGCATAGGTATAAGCCGATCCTGCAGAAGGAAATCGTTTTACTAACTTACCATAACTCAACGCAGTAAAAAGAATAGCAATCAAAGCAATCATATAAGAAGAGGGAACATGCCCATAAGTTTTTAATGATACTAAACCAAATGTGTCAAAAACCGTCATTGGCTGCAAATAAGCTAGTCCCATCATGATAACTTGGATTAAAGTTAACGTCTTAACCAGTTGAGCACGATTACTTATCTCGGTAGTTTCTTTACTGAGAGCTAATGGGATATTATGTAACATGGGCAACCCTCTACAACTTCAAATTTTGCCTTAACATTCTGACTAAACCAATAGTTATAAGGAAGATTTTACTTACATCTATATAACCTAAGAAAAAAAATTAGAGAATAAGGGTCCTTTAAAGCTGAACGGTTTGTACTCATCATTAATACAGCAACCATAACCGATTGGCACAGGTAAAAAAATAGATAATTGCGCCATAATAGCATTCCTCATTTACAGTAGTTTTTTCGAGTTTAACTACACATTTCTTTTTAACAAATAGTATCAACTCCAGGGTTAGGCTGTTTTCTCCGTCCTCATGTAAAATTAAAGAAATCAGGTTATAAATAAAAAATAACTGATGCTTATTAATTGCATCAGTTATTTCTTGTGTCATATTTTACACTTCATCCCATCAAATAGCAATATTTTTAGCTTTTTTGATAAAGAATTATCTAGTGCCGATTAACATGAATATAGCCAACTTTTTTACTAAAAGTAATTTTAAAAGTTATAATTTAATTCCAATTTATAGAATTGGTCGTATAAATAATGTAATTCCATCATTACCAAATAAATGTCTATCTAAAATATTAAAAACCATTCCGCATTAAAGAAAGATTTTGGCTCATCTCGTAATTTATTTTCAAATTAACAAATATATAAGAAGGTAATTTATTCGATATTTTGATGAGAAAGAAAGATATTGATTTGTTATAGAGTTATTAATAAATTTTTTGTATAGTGATAAGGTTTGTTAGTTTATATTCAACTCTGATGCTTTCTGAATCTGTTTCCCATCCTTAAATTGGCCTTTATTTACCACAAAAGTAGGAATAGCAGCCCAACTATTTCTACTTAGCTGATTTTATCTTTTTTTATCATATATGATCCAGCTGAAATACCATTGAAATGGTTATTTTTCTTGAATCACAGTTCTTCACGAGTTGGCTTCATAATTTATTTCACTATCACAAAAATCAATTCAACCAGATTCATCGTTTGTATTAATACTCAGTACTCTGACTGGAAGTCGTAGAACACTAGCAGTTCTTCTTGTTCTTTTTTAAGCTTCTTCATCGCTACAGAAGAAGCTTCATTGGAAATCTTGATAATAAAATATCAATGGTTTTATTAACGGTATTATGGTTCTTGCTAGGTATCACACAGCTTATCACAGTCTTAGCTTTTGGTTTTATGTTTTTGTAGTAAAAGCAAGCACATTACTTGTTTTATTTACCAAACAGAGTTGGTAATGCGTATTCGAGATGGATATCTTTAAGATCGCATTCCAAAAAACCACTAGCGCTATCATCTTCCGTAGCAAACTTTGGAGATACAGTTAAGCCACGCGAGCTTGGAGGCTATTGATAAGTTCATATTAGTTCACTTTTTATTCTCGATAAGCATTTTCGAGCGTAACTATCTCTTTAAGTCCATGCTCAGTGAAACAGATAATACGATCCGATAAAGAGTATTATCTTGCCTGAGAGTGAATTTTTCTATGCAATCTAACAAGAAATAAACGTAGTGCGTATTTACTTAAATCACGTAGGCTTAGCCATATTGCCTGTAGCTATTAAGCTATTCCTATTTTAGCCTGCTGAAGGCACTGATAGAAAAATCATGTGTTTTTCTAGATAGAAGCGTCCTCTAAGAGTTTTCTAAAAATCACTGATGTAGATATGATGCGCCTCGTAGGTATAATCTATTCCAGTAAACTTCTTTAACGATTTTTACAGGCCTTAGATAATTCGGCACAATGAGCTGTTGAAGCATATTTTATTGCCGCTACGATAAATAATCGTAGATACTTTAGTTTCAACATTGTCAATTACCAGTCCGTATACTTTGCTCTAGAAAATAACTGTTACTGAAGATGCTATGAAGCTCGTGTTGATAAGGTGGTAGTTTTCAGTATCTTGTCATAAGATAGCTTCTAAAGCTCGGCCTCAACGCTGGAGGTGCTATTAGCTTTCTTGGCAGGATTATGGATAAGTTCATGTAATAGATCACAGGTAATATCTTGTTTTGCAAATATCTAATAGGATGGATTTTTCATGGTATATTACATCTCTATTGTTGAAATAATTCATGAAATCAATCATTTTTAGGATACGTAATAATTTCCAATAATCTTATCATACACCAGAAATAAATGATAGATAGGTATCTTAATGGTAATTTCTGAAATTGTAATTATTAAATAGCAACAATACTACTATAGAGATAGGCGATTGATGCAGTATATATTCTGACATATAAGCGGAAAATTATTATTGATTAAACCGATGAAAGATATGGCAATCAATAGCTGCATACATCCAACGCTTTATTATAGTTCTCATGGTCATCAAATTGGTTTAAGTACTAAGTACTATCTGGAAATAAAAGGTTTAGAATTTACTGAAATTTCCTTATTAGTTCCAGCTAATTCGGCTTGTCTTTATGATGCCATGGGAATTAATACTTGATTATTAACTAATATAATTATAGATAAGTAATTTGCTTGAAACTAATTTTAAAAAAACAATAGGTATTCATTAAAAGACAAATGTTTCATTTTACATAAAACTAAGGTTTAATGACATTAAAACTTAAATAGGTTAACTCCACTCTAAAGCTTATTTAGGCTCTAGCTAAGATGTTAGCATTGGAGAGTGCTCTGTTTTTAGAATGCCTTCTTAAAGTATTTATTTTAATTTTGGATAAGATCTTTCTGAATTATTTTCCAGACATTGACTTTAAGCTAAAAGCTGTTCTTTTTTTTATTTTCTCTCTAGCTATGGCTAGAGCATAGTGCTTTCTTTTTAAGAGCAAGCAGGAAGAGGATCAGACCCTGTTATTCTTTTATGAGTTACTGTAGTTGTCAACTATAGTCGTTCTTATTTAGTTAGAAATGATAGCATTTCCAGCAATTAATCACAATTTTCAATACTTTCTAGTTTTTTAGTATTTTATCATCTTCTAACTTAATAAGCCATTTTATGGCAAGATCTTCATTTTTTGTAATTCAAAAAAGAAGATTTAAGCTTCTTTTAATAATTATTGAGTGTATTGATGTTTACCACAAAAAAAGCCATAGTTCCGCTGTACTTCGAGATGGGTATTTTTTACTAGTTGTGCAATTCCATCAATAACTGGTTCTTTAGCATACATCTTAAAAATACAAATAGGTTTTTTCTTCATAAATATTTTTATAAAACACAAATCAAAACAATTAGTTATACTAAAACCCTTAATTTGTTATTTTTAGTGATATATATTATCCGTATAGATAACTCCACAATTACTCATGAAGATAATCTTCTTAAGATAAAGGAATGATGATTAAAAAAGAAGACATATGTGATGATTGGCACTAAGAGATGGATCATTAAAGCCGAGATCCATAAGAGATGTTTATCGTTTCGTTTACTGTCATTGCATGCTAGTTTCAAAAAGGCTTCTCTTAAAACAGTTTTACTTAGACTTGTAAAAACCTATTAGAAGATTAATGCTGAAGTGAAGGCATTGTTGGTCAAAAAACAGAAAACTATTTAGCCAAGTCGTTATAAAATAAAAAGTTACATACGTAAAAGGAGTCATAATTATGTTTGTTCTTGCTAAAGAATTCATTGAAATCGGCGTCTCTCAAAAAAACTATTAAAGGTATTTAGAGAAATATTGTTATGTTTAAGCTAAAATACACCAGATATGCTACATAACCGTTAATCTTGAGTAAGGGTTATTAGGGCCTCATTAGATTGTTTGCGTATTGAAAATCCAAGTGCGCGATTCCGTGAGCCTCATTTTCAACAGCTAATGATTGCATCGTCAATAGATCATATCGTCAAATAACCTGCCTTATCAAAGGTTAGCACAGATTCTAAAAATCTTAGCAAGATCAACGTAGTTATATGCCTTGTAGAGCATTAGTTAGAAATAAGTTAGACGATCTGACTGATAAGACAGCGCTAAACTGCCGATAAGCTAATGTTACTGTTGTGAAGCATGCAATTCTTAGCATAAGTGGGAATGTAAACACCACACCAACACAGCGCGTTATAGCTGGTACATGCTATCCGCTTTATTCTAAAACAGATGAAAAACGGCCAATTTTAATCATGATGGCATCGATCATGCAGCACAAGTGGTCAACTTCAAGAAAGGCAAAAGTTGTCAACTCACCTAAATCCACTCAAATGCTAGTTAGCCGACTACAAAAAGTCGCTAGAGTTTCATACAATCCATAATTGCAGCAAAAAATTTAACAATCTTATTTGAAGTTCTATGCCAAAACTATATTTTAAGAATGAATGGCTTTGTTATCTGCAAATTTATGTTAAATAAACATATATTACTTGAATCAACAAAATAAATAAGTATTGAGTTAAAAATAGTATTTAGATGGCATGACCTGCTTCTTTGCTTCAGCTAAGACAAGCCAACATAAATGCAGTAAGTGGTATTCTTGAAGTCGACGAAATATTGTTTCTTGAGCTTTTATTGGTCCCTGAGTATTTAAATGAAAGCATTTTACTTTACATAAAAAAGCTATAAAACATAAAAATAGAGGAGATAAAAGGAAAAAACGAATAGCTGTCTTAATCGCCAAAAACCAACAATGTCATGTCAGAAATGAGATTCTTGAAAAGTTTAATGCAGAAAGTGTATTATCTATTTTCTTAAGGCTATCTTTGATAAATTGCCTATCCTTTACTCTAATATAGATAAATTGCAGGAAAGGTTTGCCAGTGATCATGAAATTACTCGCCATCGCTTAATGAAATTGAATAATTGGAGAGTTGTTAGTAAGAAATTTTACATTTAAACTCTAAACAGTTATATCAGCCGATTAAAAGGATGGCTGAGTAGATTTTCCATGGCATATTATTATTTTATTTACCGAATTACCTAGCCTAGATAAATTTATTTAAAATAATAGTAATAAAAATCAGCCGTAGTTGATTAGATATTGCTATGTGATGTAGATAACAACAGCTGATAATATAGTCGACTTCAAATTAGATTATTCTGCCAGTTACTTAGCGATTTAAGGATATTCATGCTGAGGATTGTTATAAAAACTGAGATTAAAGTTAATGTTGGAAGGTATTTTTTTATATTAAAATGATATTATTTATGTATTGATGTGCATCAATATGTAAAGTTCTTTTGTTTCTATTTTCTATATTCCTGATTACTGTTAAAAGCACTGATCATTATCGACATTAAAGTAGCCTTGTATCTTAAGGAAAAAACTAAGACTATCCTCTTGTCTGTAAGTTAAAGCTGACAAGAGAATGATTGCTTTGTTGAAGCAAGTCCTCAATTACATGCCTTGAAAATATAGAAAAGATGCTGTAACAGCAGATAATCGCGTCTTTTGTTTATTGCTTATGCCAATAAGGAGCGTGATCCGTATGGTGCATTAAACTGGCTTTTATATGATAAAAAGTGGCCAAGCCATGTTAGAGGCATAAAGCATTGTGAATCGACTGATAATTCTCAAAAAACCATATGCTGAGTTTATGAAAATAATCGAAAACAATATAGGTTTTTACCATACAAAAAAACTATATAGCGATTAACGAAAGCATGGTTTAAATTATTTATCACTGGCTCTAAAATTAAAGTTCTCAACTTTCCGCAAATTTGGAAAAGGCAAGGCATATATAAATTAATTTTATAAGGTCATAAAGAGTTATGGAATTATTCGAATCGAAGGTGCGGTATAACTAGCTAGTTTTATATTAGACAATGTTGATCACATGTCGTGCGGAAATTACAATCAGCCTTACATAAAGATAAGGCTGCGTATAAGCGTACCTAGCAACTGGTTGCAGAAAAAACCAGTTACAATAGTAGTTAAGTTAGAGTTTTAGTTTCTAAGATCTTCACGGAAACTGCAAGTTAAGAAACAAGCGCAGTTTGATACCCAGCAATAGGTTAGGTTGAAGCTGGAAGTTTGTTTGTTGAGATTTACACTCTTAAATTCTCCAAGCGCCTCTACGATTGAATCTCAGATATTAGATCTTCTCAAAACTGTAGGTTGATTAAACAACTCCTATAATATAACTACAAAAAAAGTGAGCAATATCCTGATGCTGCTTATCTAGCATTCCATAAAGTATTATGGAATGATCTTAATCATTTGATCAAAATGAAGTATAGTTATGAATCCAATTCGCTCGATGTGCTGAGAAATCAGGAATAGGCGAGGTGTTAACGTTCTTCCAACACATTCATAGCGATCTGCGAAAGATGTTAATAAATCGTACTCTGCACTCAATGATTGAAAAAAAGATCAGTTGTCACCTCTGCCTAACCATTACCTCAATTAGTTGGTTTGAGAGTGTTATAAGTATATGTTTGCCAAAGGTTGTTGGTAGAAATTTTATACTATTATGAAGCATTTTCGCTACATTTATTTCCATAAAAAAGTAAACTGTCATACAGATCAAACAGACTCTTTCTTCATTCCATGCAAATATTAAAGCTGCATCTCATTAGTTGCTTCGCTGACAATCCTATTGGATGACGCTGATTCATGAGTTGAAGCAACTGATTTTAGTTTATTCTTCCATTATTATCACCGCGTGAATAAGTGTTATCAGCTGTGTAAACATTCATTATAGTTACAGCAATAATTTTGAAAAATTCAAGATTGCCGGAAAATATTCTATAGTGTGCTATATTTAACATTTAAACTAGAATATTGTAAACTGATACAGTTTAATATGAGGTACCAAACCAAAGATGAGGACTATATAAACTAACTGTGTTGGAATAGAAAAATCTAGGCATTTATTTCCTCAGAAATAAAAAAATCTTAATTTCTTGTGAATATAAATAATGTTTTTGATTATATGATATAGATGGTTTATCAGCTAGTGATTTAGATTTTTATTATTAAATAACTGTTCATAATACTGCTATATTTGCCGTTCTATGGCAGGTAACAGCTGGCCTGTAACAGGTGAATGAAGGCAATACCATTACAAGAAAAATTTAGTGCTACTATGTGGTGAAAAAGTCAAAAAATTTTTTATAAGGATAAGTAAAAAATTGAGCAAGATTCATTTAAAATAGTTATTTAGAGAAGGATTATGTCTTATCATAGATAATTATTTCCTAAATAAAAAATTTAACAACGTTCATGAGAAGTTCATGATATTTTATGGCAGATTAAAAGAGTTTAAATCAGTACAAGTTAGTATCAAATATGGAGTTATGCTTATTTATGTTGTATGAGTTTTTTGAGATGAAGATCAAAATCTTTCTGATTGATTTTATGAATAAGTTAAAGATCATAGAGATGATACCAAATGAAAAAGTTTACTTTCATATGTATCAAAGAACCCAGATATTACCTGGGGATAAGAGCTTCCTTGCATAAATTCATCTATAATGCTGCTAGTCGCTGCCGTTGAAGATGATCTCAAAGCCATACTGCAAGAATAGGCTGAATACCGCCTTTTCTACCTGATTTATGTTGTCATTAATAACGTTTATTTGCCATAGTGAATTATACAGATTTAGTATTGGCGATGTTGAGATTAATCTGCATAAGATTAGAGATATAGCAGCTGAAACTGAATATGCTTCAATAGCTTGGTTGCTGCCGTCTTATCTGAAGCATGTAAAAAACATTGAAGAGTTGCTACTACCTTCTGTACATGAAGGGCATTTCCAGTAATGATTTTTACGAATTGTTTGAGGCACATCTCAGTGAAAAAAGCAGATTGCTTCTATGGCAGTCTGCCATAAGCAGACTAAAACAGGAACGCCTTGAAGAGTACAGATAATTGTGCCTGCGTGATTTAACTGATAGGCGTTACGTTTATTTCTTATATGATAGCATATATAGTCCTATCAGGAAAGATGATAGGTTTTGCCTACTGCTCATTATCTGCATCACCGAATATGTACCTAAGAAAGTTGTTGCGATTAAATATGGTTATCGATAGTAAAAATGGAATTTGGCCCAACTTCTCAATGATCTGCAACTACATAACTTAACCGTATCTACGAGGCTTGCTACTAGAGATGGCACCATTGGTTTTTGGAATATAATGGTAAAAATATTCCTAGATACACAGCACCAACGCTTTGTTGTGTATACAAAACAGCTAATTTGCTTGCTTTATCACCCTAAAAAGTCATGGAACCAAAAGTTAATGGTAAGCTGATGGAGATCTAGCTAGCAGATAGCTCTGCGATGCAGCTAATCTAATAAAGTCATTGATGTTTTCTTGATTAGATTTTAAGCAAAGTATCCTGTATCTATGAAACCGTGGGCTAAAGATCGATAAGAAACTGCTTGCATTCTAGGACTCCAAGAAGAGCGTACTAGGCGTCAATAAAAAACTAATTTGATTGAATTAGCTTTTGCGATATGTGATCGTGTTACACGAAGCTGACGCGCAAAGAACTTGTAGTTCGAGAACGACAAGCATTTCAATGGTATTTAAGTTGCCCAAGTCTGCTTAGAAAAACAGAAATAGGCTAATGGTATTTTTTACCTGCTTAGCCTGGTGCTAAACTCCATCTAATTTAATAAGAGAGAAGAGATTCACAAAGTATTAAAGTCGAACTGTAGCCTGATCGCCATACATTAAATTTTTTAATAATTTGTCATTTTTTCTTGGAGAAAAAAATCTTCTTATCTATGATCTTCCTGCTAGTCGTATCTATGATCTTGCTAGTAGTCGCACCTAAATTCCTTAACCTCCTAAAGATCTCAATTTATCTTGGATCGCTGTTTACTTAGGCGCGGAGAGATAGAATTTTCGTAAAATGAAGAGGTGGAAAGTTTTGAAACCGAAACATAAATCCTTTAAAAACTATAAAGTTGATTATCTGCTGAACATAAATGTGAAATATCTTTTCTGTAAATGCAAAACAAAACTTTACTAGGTTATCTTTTTATAGGCATAGATCGTGCAACTAAATGAGTTTTTATCCTTCTTTACAAGGTTAAAGCTTGAACCCAATAAGTCGACGTTTCTTATGTAATCTTAATTGAGTATCTCCAATGTGTGAGACACATTGGTATTTATAGACAAAATCAAAGAATTTAGAGACCACCTTTTGGTCTGCAAAAACGGTTAGCCAGAGTAAAACATGAATTTGACCGTTTGTGTACATAGCTTGGTATAGAATATTAATTTAGCCTGCCGATGTATCTTGAAACTAATTGTTAGGTCGAACGATTTAATGGAGGTATATACGATGGCTGTAAAGCCATTATTTCAATTCTGGTCAAGAGATTAAGATCAGTTTGAATCTATATGTTTTGTTCTAAAATCGTGAATTATCGTAATTAGTATTGGGTAGTGAAACTCCATTGCAGTCTACAAAAGATTCATTAAAAGTTAAACCAAAATTATTCAAAAAACATATTATCTTCATTGATATGAATATGAAACTTACAAAAGATAACTTTGTAAAGTTTTGTTTGCCATTTACAGAAGATATTTTACATTTATGTTCAGCAGATAATCAACTTTATAGCTTTTAAAGGATTTATGCTTCTGGTTCGTGCTTTAATGTTTGATTTTACGTAAATCCACCCTTAGTGACTGTATAAACATAGGGCCTAATCCAGATCAAGATACTATGTGGTGTTTATGAATTCGCGTAGAACTGCTAGCAGATTATTGAAATGAAAAAACGTTTGACACAAGAAAACTATTACAGCTTCTTGAGCTGCTGAGATAGTCGTCTGTGAACGATGGAGATTATAGGTGTGATAGACAGATCAATATCATCTAGTTTTTACCATTTAGGAAAGGTAAGTTCAAATATCTTATAACTCTTAACTAAAGTAAACATAGTCTCTTTGCTAGCTAAATAGAGTATTTCTAATTTTAGGCGTTGTAATTATATGATGTGGAGCATCATCATGATATTTTCTCTCAGCTATATCAATCAGTAGTTATCTTGCAATAAATCGACTGTGCGATAAAAATGTCAATACAATAATTATTGATCAAAAATAGCTAATAGCTAGGTTCACAACTAGTCTAATATGATAATTAAGTATTAGACTAACAATATTATTGATATTGACAAATAGTATTTGATTAAAAATCAATGTTCTTGATGATAAATATCATAATAATTATATAATAAAAATTGAAACTTAACAAGTATATTGTGAGTTTGTTTTTTAACGATATTAACCTTTATTTCGCAATAAACAGCATTAAAGTAAAATTTTTTTGATGTTATTAGTAAGATGCACATGATTACTTAGAAATCTTAATTGGTAAATAATGAAGTCAAAATAGAAGAGAATAAACTGAAAATAGATGATTAAATTTGCACAATAGGTTTTAAGATAAAGTTAAAATATCAAAATTTAATCGCTAAAAAGTTTAATAGAAAATTAGTGATTAATATACTAAACAGTAGTATTTCAGTTTTTATATAAAGTTAACTTGTTTATTTTATTTGTTATTTACTAACACTATTGATAGTTATTACTTAATAACCATTGAAATATTTTCAATATTTATTATAAATTTTTTTATTGATTTATGTATTGCTTATTAGATATCAACTAAAAATAGTATTTTTAGTTGATATTATTTTAATTTGTCTTCTTTATTTTATTTAAACATAATAATTATAATTAAATATTTTTATATTTTTAGTTAATTATTTAAAACAAACAAAATTATATTGTGATTTTATTACATTTATTTGCTCTAATATTAGGCTTTTATTTTTCTATTGTAATTTGATGTGTTTTATTGTTACTTAATGATATTTTTACTGTAATCTATTATTAACGCTATTTCAATCCATGATCTTTTTTTATTCTAAATGGTAATAGTTGGCTAAAATAGCCTGCTTCTTAAATATAAAATATAACGTTTAATATAAATCAACGGGACACAATAATGCTAAGGATATTGCTAAGTAATGATGATGGCGTAACAGCAACTGGCATCCAAACCCTTGCTATTGCGTTACGTAAATATTACTTCGTTCAGGTTGTTGCACCTGATAGAAACAGAAGTGGTGCATCAAATGCATTAACACTTCATAAACCATTACGAATAGCTAAGTTACCAAATGGGGATATCTCAGTACAAGGAACTCCAACTGATTGTGTTTATTTGGGAGTTAATCAGCTTATTCGACCATTTCCTGAAATTGTTGTTTCTGGTATTAATCATGGACCAAACCTTGGTGATGATGTTATTTATTCAGGCACAGTTGCTGCGGCAACAGAAGGTCGTCATCTTGGGTTACCTGCACTTGCAGTTTCATTAAATGGTGAAAAACACTACAAAACAGCGTCAAATGTAACTTGTTATCTATTAAAATTATTACAGAAAATGCCATTAAAAGCATGTAATATCCTTAACATTAATGTTCCTGATATTCCTTTATCAAAAATTAAAGGTTACAGAGTAACACGCTGTGGTAGCCGTCATGCAGCTCAACAAGTTTATTCATCTGAAGATCCACGTGGTGATATGGTTTATTGGTTAGGCCCTGTTGGAGAAATATGTGATGGAGGTCCAGATACTGATTTTGCAACAGTAGCATCTGGATATGTTTCTATAACACCGTTACAAGTAGATTTAACCGCTTATAAAGATCAGAAAGTTGTTAAAGATTGGTTATTAAAAGCAGAGGCAACTGAGGAATGCTAAAACGGTCAATTAGAGATTTGTTGACACAACTATGCCATCAAGGAATTAAAGATGAAAATCTATTGGCAGCTATTGCAAAAGTTCCTCGTGAGCGTTTTGTCGATGAAGCACTTTCACATAAAGCTTATGAAAATATTCCTTTGCCTATAGGGTTTTCTCAGACTATTTCGCAACCTTATATTGTTGCTCGTATGACAGAATTACTTTCGCTTTCTCCATCAAATCATGTCTTAGAAATTGGTACCGGGTCTGGTTATCAAACAGCCATTTTAGCTCATCTTGTCGCGCGGGTTTTTTCGGTAGAACGTATCAAGGGACTACAATGGAATGCTAAACGTAGGTTAAAACAACTTGATCTTCATAATATTTCAACACGTCATGGCGATGGGTGGATAGGATGGTCTTCTAAGGGGCCTTTTGATGGAATTATTGTCACAGCGGCGCCAGCAAAACTTCCACTAGTGTTGCTTGAACAATTGAAAGATGGTGGCCGTATGGTATTGCCTGTCGGTGAGAAAAAACAGATGTTAAAAGTCATTGAACGTCAAGGTAATGATTTTCATGCTTCAACGGTAGAGTCAGTACGATTTGTTCCTTTAATTCCTGGAAGTTTGGCATGAAGTAAATAATATTTTAGCGATAGATAAATTTAAGGATTTATTAATCTCTGCTTTTATCAAAATAAATTTTTTATTTAGCTATTTGAATAAATAGTCTAGTATGATCTACTATATATTATTGATTCTTATTTAAAATTTATCTTCATTGGAGAGGAAGTATGAATTTTAACAGCCAAAATTTTACGATTCGATTGGTAACTATCTGTATAATAACATGCACAACATTAATAGGTTGCTCGACACCATATCATCCAGCAGCACAAATTACTAATATCCATGATAATAGCCACCCGATTAATACTTATTCTGCTGTTAATACATCATCAAAAAGCACACCAATACCTTCTTCTCCTAAAAATATTTTTTTTAGTAATCAAAATAGTAGTATAAATAAGTTGATATATCAGCCTGTAATGTCAGCAGCTAAGACTAATATCGATGGTCGAATAATTTATAACCGAAATTATAATAATATCCAAAAAGGAAGCTATAGTGGTAACACCTACAGTATTAAACATGGTGATACACTGTTTTATATTGCTTGGATAACAGGAAATGATTATCGTGATTTAGCACAACGCAATAAAATTGCAGAACCTTATAATTTAAGTGTTGGGCAAGTACTTAATGTTGCTAGTATTTCTAGTCATTCAGAAATGATACTTGCTAATCGTACTTCGAATAAAAACAATATAAATGTTGATACTCAGTTAAGCAATGAACATGCTCCATCTGTCACTGATCAAAATTTAGAAAAGATATTGCCAAGAGTATCTAAGCCTCTAATATCTTCTGCCTCACCTGAAATAACAGCATCTTCAAGCTTAAATAATAATAGCGTAGTGAATACAATAGGTAAGTGGCGCTGGCCGGTTGAACGGAAACTGATTAAAACTTTCTCTGATGTGCAAGGTGGGAATAAAGGTGTTGATATTGCAGGATCGCTCGGTCAATCTGTTTTTGCAACTGCAGCAGGAAAAGTTGTTTATTCTGGAAATGCATTACGTGGATATGGAAATCTTATAATAATAAAACATAACGATGATTATCTGAGTGCTTATGCTCATAATGATACTATATTAGTTCATGATCAAGATGAGGTTAAGGCAGGGCAAAAGATTGCTACTATGGGTAGCACCGGCACAAGTTCGGTAAGATTACATTTTGAAATTCGTTACAAGGGAAAATCAGTAAATCCGTTACGTTATCTTTCGAAGCAATAATTTGGACAGATTGCATTCTCAATGCAATCTGTATTAAGCTATGTTGCCAAAAGTTGTTGCTTTGCTTAGAAAGCAACATGTAGCCATGTATGTATTTCAATTGTTGTGATTTTAAACAATATGCTGGGAGCTAGATAATTTGATAAATAGAACATTTCTAGACAATGAGGAGAAGCTCACAGGCATCCTTTTAATCTGCTGATGGTGATATAATTGTTTACATCTTAAATGTAGAATTTCTTGCCAATAAGTCTCTGATTATCTAACTTTATTAGGTGATAGTGACTAATTTCATGCTCGTTAGCAAAGGTTTCGTGCTGTTTGGTTTTATTTTAGAAAAGAATAAATTTTTTATTGATTGATGAATTAGTTCAAGAAAAAATCTAATACAATGCACTATGCATTAAACTCTTCAATAATTTTATCTCTTATATGACCTGTGTCTGTCTCATGAGATTAAGAGCGAGATTTATTTTTTCATTTTATCTGCTTCTTTTCAGTATTTTTTGGTTTTTTATATGAGATATAACGCTTCACTTTAAAGGATTTATTGGAAATGTTTTGTTGACTTTAACAGTATCGCTTAGTGCATTTATATATTGTCTGTCAGCGATAAATCAAGGAAATAGTGCCGTCATTTAAACAATGGTTTCAAATCAATGCTTTGTTTATTTCGCTGGTTTCCACTAAAGTCAAACTCTTTAACATAGATACTACAGATAACTAAACCATTTATTCTTATGATGTGGTTTCGCAAAAGTATGGCATTTTTCAGTAAGATTGTTAAATCTTTTACTGTAATTTGGGATTTTGCAAACGATATCGGCGTAATCTTAATGAATCTTCACCAGCGAATCACCATGTTTACTATAACAATATAGGCAGGAAAAAATAGAGTTAGTTGTTTCAATGTATGAATCAAGATCATCTGACAGATTGTCACTAAGCAACCTAATGACATATGGCTTTATATTATCATGGAGTGAGGAAAGAGTTTAATTGATCTTTTGTATTACTGTTTTCTTTTTCATGGCAATCTCCTTTGTAATGAAAATTCTTTCTACAGTATAAGAGATTTATTTCTAGCATAACCTTTGCCAAGATAGATTTATTTGCATATTTCAATAGAAATGCTTCAGAACCTTGATCACAAGAGCTAACTACAGAAGAAATTGAAGAACGCTTATACAAATTTCTGGATGATGTTAGCTGGATTTTGTGGCTAGATGAGCGATAATTGTATTTGTTTTATTGATACTCTAATCGTTTCTAAGTTAGATAAAGCCTTACTTAATGTTATTATATTATGATAACTATTCAGAATAAGAAGGAACTATCAAAACTAACAATATAAAAAAGTATTGTTAAATTGGTGTTTGGTTTAATATAAAACAGCCTGAAGTATTAGCTCGCCGCTTTAGTTTATTAGGCCATGAATCGAAAATGTTACAAGAGTTATGAAAAGAGATTGGCTTACTAGAGAGCGTGTTTGTCAAATTCAGGTTGAAGAGTTATGTCAATTAAAAGATATATTGCATAATCAACATATTAGTAAGTTATTTAGCAAATCCGCTAAATGGCGATCAGGCTACACCGTTTAACTTTGATGCTTCGTTAATCTGTTCTCCATTCTTAATTTAGATGTTGTTTACCAACCAGATTGTCAAACAGGCAAATCCTATTACCATTACCAGATTCTTGATTTTTCATAGCTGCATGATGCTTCTCTGAAAACCTTGCTAACAAAACATCAATGGCTTTATGATCGATATCACGTATCCTCTGCTACAAAGAACCTCTATAAAATCCATAGCTGACTTTTACTTCATGTCTTTATTTAGTTATTAATGTAGCCATATTATATATTTTATGTACTAAGCAGCGTTGATGCTGCGTGTTCAGAAATATCTTTGTTATTAGATTCTAAAAACCAATGTCATCCTATTTTCAAGAAGCCTGAAAGATGCAGTTAAGCTAAGGTTCTAGCAAGCTCATTTATAAGTTCGGCAAATTTCGCTTATGAATCTAAACAAGCATCTTCAATCGCAACAACTTTTTTACCTTAATGGTCTATGACCAAGATAATGGTCAGCAGGCAAAGTCGATTATCTTTTCTGATAGGGCTATATATATGCTATCGGCTAAAAAATAAACGTATCATATATCGTTTAAATCACTCTCAGGAGTCATACAGAACTACATTGCATGCGCTCTTTTCAAGCTATTTATATTGAGTCTTCTGGATTTGATATCGAAAAGAAAGTCTGTTTTTTAACGAAAAATGCTCATAGAATTTCATAAAAATTACAGGTGGATATGCTTTACAGGTATAGCTTATAGTAGCGACACTTTAACGTTTTTACACGTTTCATATAAGGATTTAGCAAGGAGCTGTTGAAGCATATTTCATTGCCGCTGAGATTACACATGATTTTATGCGCTTTTAATATTAACATCCAACACACATATTACCAATCTATATGATTCGCTGTGGCAAATAACTGTTATGGACGAATAGGTTAGAATGGAACTCATGTCAAGAAGGCTAGTTCAGCATATGTGTGTTGTTGCAGCATTGGTCTGGCTCATACGTAAACACGGTGGGCAGCAACTGCTTGGAAGCATTATAGAGATGAGTTCATGCAATGAATCATATGTAATATCTAATTTCGCGGATATTGTAGAGTAGACTTTTCATGGAATATCATATCTATGATGTTAAAATAATTCACGAAATTAATCACTAAGGAGGATACGGCAGCATCGTTGAAATTATCTCACTAAAAATAAATAAAGATAACTTGGAAAAAAAACACTTTCAATGGTATGTGATCTGTTACAGTGTATTCAGAAAAGCTAGAACCCGCTAAAGGATTTAACCTGCTAACTCTTGTTGTAAACAACTGTAAATTTAAGGATGTAGAAACAGATTCACGACGCATCAGAGTGGGAGCCGTAGCAGCCTTGAAGCGTCACAGAGTAGATTTGCTAATAACTAACATTTTTCCTGAATTTTTTAAAGAAAAGTTTATATTCAAGAGATAGGAAGGCTAGAAAGCGTATGGAGAACATGGGTAAAATGAAAGAATGAATCGTATTCTTCATTGCGCAAGATCGATATAGTCATATGAACAATTAGATTAGATTCTTGATAGTTAGGAAATTCAATCGTTCTTTAAGTAAAGAACCAAACCGCTCCTTTTTGCTAAAAGGAGGCAAAATCTATTTATTAGTGGCTATTGTAAGTTAAAATTTCATTGGAGTATGTGTTCTTTGATCTAATGCATTAATTTTATAGATATTAACCATATATATTGGTTAATAAGTATCCTTTTCTATTTTATGCATTCTTTCTGACAACAATTCCTTTGCCTTGTTGCGCTAAGCTGAGCATCGATAAAAAGTATCCTGTCGTCATACAAAATTATTTGTTATGGATCTGTTCGTAAAAATGCCGTCATCAAAACGATGAACTCTCGATTTTATGGCTTTTGCTAATGGTTATCTCAACAGCACCTTTACACCTTCAGTAATAATGTACCTAGTTTATAATTTGATAAAAATTATAGTAAGTCATCATCTTAGCATGCCTCTGCGGAATATGGCTAATATAGCCGCAGATCATCTATTTTTGCATTCTGGGTTTTGCTGCCGGAACTGCTTAGTTCAGTGGTTTATAGTAATAATGTACAACCAAACCCACTCCCACGGCGCGCTAGTGTCGTTTAAGGGTATGGTTCGATCCATTTCATACTGCTTTGCCATGTTTTTTCCGTTTTTTTAGCAAAGCATGCTTTTTCCAACTAACGTTTGTGCTATGTGCATTCAGATAATGCTGCACTGCTTCCTGCTAGCATATGTCAAAAACCCAGGAAGAATACTTGGATTTTATGAGGTCATAGGTTGTGATGCAGCAGGTGAATGATATGGCCTAGCCAGATCTCTTTGAACGTTCTTTTTTTTAAAATAGCTCACGCTATATAGCGTCTTTAATATCCAGCTCAATATTGGTAACTGAGAGATGAAGATGAGGATGTTGATTAAGTTGTCGACTATAAGTGTGCAAGGCTATAGAAGACATCAATTTAGATACTCCTGTTTTTGGTGTACAACCTTAGCATAGCATAAGTGTGCGGTCTCTAAACATAGGATTGAGTATTGATTAGTTTTTGTTAAAAAACAAAAAAATTTCGCATACTAAAAGTAATCTGCTTTCAGTTGCAGTCAACTAAAATATAAACATACTATGCTAACCACTTCTCGGCAGCATTGAACTTGTATGAACTGTCGGTTTTAACTTACAATTTAATCAGAAAGAAACAGCTCTTGGAATAGTCAGGAAATGCACAGTAGTAGCCGTCCGGATACTACATTCAATAAGTGCAGCAGGAAACCCATTTGCTAGATAGATAGGCGTGTATATAAGTTGACATTGTCACAGTATTTTTCAAGAAATTTATTCCACCAGTCATCTATAGTGAAAAGCAATTTAGTTGGTTGTGGTCATTATATTTAGATAAATTACCATATGTGTGTTGATATCTTGCAAGATAAATAGAAATCCTCATCTTATCTGCATTTGTTAAGTTCTATCAGCTCAGTTATATTTGTATTTTTTTATGGTGTCTGAAGAAGATTGGTGTGATTATACCTACATACCTATAGGTGATGTATTCATTGGCAATCATCCTTTCAATTATTGCCTATTCAATCTAGTTGTATACAGAGGCATCGCTATGACCTTTGCATTAATCAAAACCACAAATAATCATGACTAGATTCAGATATAATACTTGCCTGTTGAGAAAATTATGTACCGAAGAGTTGTATGCATTTCTGTATGATATCTTTTTTTGCGCATCATGAAAAATTTAGTCTGTCTATCATCATTAATTTAGAGAGGGAGATCATAAAGCACTTCTAATAAACATACTGTGTAATACGTTAAGTCGCGTGTTCTCCTATCATGTTGATTTTTAGTCGGTTTTACTCTTTCTTGGGAGATTTATTTATAGCTATCTAAATGAATTCTTGAAAAGATTAATAGGTTTTAGAATATAAAACAATGCCAAGATCATGAACTTCAATGAAGAAGTGTAGATTCTCGTCGACCTCACTATAGTGAGCTATATTAAAAGACTTTGATATAATAGTGTATTAGCTTTTTCTTTGAGCTTATTTTTGAAAAAGAGTCGATCCTTTGCTATGTGGAACGAGATGGTATGAAACTTTTGCAAGCGAGTATGAAATTAATCAGCGTTGCCTAATAAGGTTAATAATGAGAGGGTTATTGATAATAAATTTTAGATTAAAAATATGAACAGTTATATCACCTGATTAAAAATGTTTGCTGAGTAGATTTCATGGGGTGTAATGGTTGTTTTATTTAGGGAATTAGCATGTATGAAGAAGTTTGTATGAAACTATAACAATTGAAATACAGACCTAGCTATAAATTGCTATGTAAGCAAAGTAACAACCTTTGTTAACTGATATAGACGTTTCCTTTCCTTGAATTGATTTAGATAACTGGTTTTTTCTTTTAGCGATTAATATTACTGATTTTGTTTATAAGCAAAAGCTTAAAAAGGTTGTAACAATTACAATTGTATATCACTATTCTGTTTATCAAAAGCATGCCTTTTTAAGGTAAAAGATGCAGCACTTTGTGCGGCTTTTTTAGTATTTACAGAACACATGAATATATAAATGATTGTTAAGTTTTTTTGCTGTTTCGCTTTGCCTATTATCTACGCTTATACGGCGTTTTGCTGGTTAAAATAGTGAATTGAATCAAATAATTTTAATTATATAAGCTAATTATCTTAGCATTCCTTTTAACCAATAAATTAATTCTAACGCCTGATAAGGCGTTAATGAGTCAGGATTTAATTTTTCTAGTGTTTCAATGGCTGGTGAAATAGCTTTTTTTACTACTTTTGCTGCTGAATTATCAATAAATTTATTCATTGGCAGCGTGGAGTGTATTTCTAACTCCATTAATTTCTGTTTTGCTCGCTGAATAACCTTAGCAGGGACACCAGCCAATGAAGCTACCGCTAAGCCATAGCTTTTACTGATAGCCCCTTCTTGAACGTTATGCATAAAAGCGATCGTGTCATCATGCTCTATAGCATGCAGATGAATGTTAACCGCTCCTTCCTGATTATCGGCTAAATTGGTTAATTCAAAATAATGTGTAGCAAATAAAGTCATAGCTTTAATCTGGCCAAGCAGATTTTCTGCACAAGCCCATGCAAGTGAAAGACCATCATAAGTTGAGGTGCCGCGGCCAATTTCATCCATTAATACCAAACTTTGTTCTGTTGCATTATTGAGGATATTAGCTGTTTCTATCATTTCCACCATAAAAGTTGACCTACCGGCAGCAAGATCATCCAATGCACCAATCCGAGTGAAGATCCGATCAATCGGGCCAATAATTGCTTTTTCAGCCGGCACAAAGCTGCCTATATAAGCGAGTAATGTAATTAGTGCTGCTTGACGCATATAAGTGCTTTTGCCTCCCATATTTGGGCCTGTGATAACTAATAAACGCCGTTGTGGTGACAGAACTAATGGATTAGAAATAAATGGTTTTCTAAGTACTTGCTCAACAACCGGATGGCGTCCAGCAACAATTTCTATGCCAAGTTTCTCATTTAATATTGGGCAGCGATAGTTCAAGGTTTCGGCGCGCTCTGCTAAATTATTGAGTATATCTAATTCTGCTAATGCTTCTGCGCTAGTTTGCAATCCTGACAGATGAGGCAATAATAGATCAAATAGTTCTTCATAAAGTTTTTTTTCAATCGCTAATACTTTTCTTTTAGAAATTAACACTTTTTCTTCATATTCTTTTAATTCAGAGATAATATACCGTTCTGCATTTTTTAGTGTTTGACGACGAACATAATGGATTGGTACCAGATGGCTTTGTCTGCGACTGACTTGTATGTAATAGCCATGCACAGCATTAAAGCCGATTTTTAGACTATCAATGCCTAATTTCTCTTTTTCTTTCAATTCCAGTTTTTCGAGATAATCATTGGCCCCATCAGCCAGCGTTCGCCATTCATCAAGTTTGCTATGATATCCGGTTGCGATAACCCCTCCATCTCGCACTAACACCGGCGGTGTATCAACAATGGCTTTTTCTAACAGTGTTTTCAATGATGCAAAAGAGCTAATGCGTAACTGCAAGTTTTTTAAATAAGGTAATTCAATTTTATCTAATATTGCGTGAATTTCAGTAAATTGTTGGAAAGCATGACGCATGCGAACCAGATCTCGAGGCCGTGCTGAACGGAGTGCTAAACGAGCAAGTATCCGTTCTAAATCACCAATTTGCCATAGAAAGGGTTGTAATTCTGAATGATAAGATTGTAGTCCTGATATTGCTTGTTGGCGATTTAATAAGCTATTTAGATTTCGCAACGGACTATGCAGCCAACGTTTTAGCATACGGCTACCCATTGGTGTCACGCACTGATCCAGTATGGCTGCCACCGTATTCTCGCTACCACCTGATAAATTTTGTGTCAATTCAAGATTACGACGTGTAGTTGCATCAAGAATAATGCTATCTTTTTGTTGCTCCATGGTAATACTATGGATGTGGGGTAATGCTGTACGTTGGGTATTTTTGATATATTGCAGCAAGCAGCCAGCTGCTCGCAATGCTAATGTCGCATTTTCAACGCCAAAACCTATCAGCTCTTTGGTGCCAAATTGCATATTCAATTGTTGTTTAGCGGTATTTAATTCAAATTCCCATAATGGACGACGACGTAGTCCTTTATTATTTTCAAATAGCGCAACATCTATAAAATTTTCTGGATAGAGCAGTTCTACAGGTTGGGTACGTTGTAATTCAGCGCTAATTGTGTTGATATCAGACATTTCACTAATAATAAAGCGTCCGGAAGTAATATCTAAAGTGGCATAGCCATAACAATTATCTTCTTGGCAAATCGCAGCTAATAGATTGTCTTGACGCTCTTGTAGTAATGCTTCATCAGTAACGGTTCCTGGTGTTACGATGCGAACAACTTTCCGTTCGATTGGTCCTTTGCTGGTTGTTGGATCACCGATTTGTTCACAGATAGCAACAGACTCACCTAACTGAACTAATTTAGCTAAATAACTATCTGCTGCATGATGAGGTATGCCAGCCATCGGAATTGGTTGCCCAGCCAATTGCCCACGCTTAGTTAATGAAATATCAAGTAATTGCGCTGCTTTTTTCGCGTCATTAAAGAATAATTCATAAAAATCACCAATCTGATAAAATAACAAAATATCAGCATGTTGTGCCTTTAGGCGCAAATACTGCTGCATCATTGGTGTATGGGAAGCGAAGTTTTGAAAATTAGTCATAGTTTTTATTTTTTACTCTTTTAGTTATAAAATCGCTGGCAAAATTTACTTGCTTAATGCTATTTAAATTAAATGCTGTATAATTTGCTGTAATAAGGGACTGCTTGGAAAATAAAATAGATTAGCAATTTGTTAGGAAAATCTACCTAGTTATATAAAAAGTTCCTTTACTATACTATGGATAAGTAATAATCCAAAGTTATACCGATAAAAAGTAATGCTAAAAAATTAGCCATGTAAATGCTTTATAGCTAATTTATTGATTAAATTACGAGGCGGAGAAAGGAGAAAACTGATTTAATTGTTGTTTAGTTGCTTGTACTAATAGGAGTGATTCTTGTTATCAGATCAGATAAGTTTTTTGTGAAAACATATAACGCATTATATTTCATCAAATCTTAAATTTTGATACGCTTCATCTAACAGTTTTTTGTCATATTTTGAATTTGAATAAAGTTCATCGAACCTATCTTCAATCAGATAGGTGCTCATTTTATTGGTCAATACTTGACCAATATCTTGTTTGCTGTATTTAGTTTTAAAGCAAGATTCAGAATAAAAAGAGATCCGCTTATTTGGTGCAACTATTTAGCATATTCCTGTAGGCAAATTTTAACAAAACAGACATCCTGATGATTTAGTATAACTGTATATCCATAATTTATTATTGCTCAGCAATTTATACATCTCACTAAGATAGCCATTATCACTAGCATATTATCCAATAGTTTCAGGCGCATAACTGCTAAAACTATTGTGTTATTTTTCCCATATTTCTATCATTATTGATAGATGATACCATTTCCTATTTTCTCAACAGAAAAACTATATTTTATCTGTAGTATATAAAAACTCAATAATTAGTTATGCCGAATTTAAATGGCTTTATTTATTCTTTATTTTATTTCAATTTTATTGAAATATAGTATTTTG
Organism: Arsenophonus sp.; assembly: GCA_046530935.1. Lineage (GTDB taxonomy): Bacteria > Pseudomonadota > Gammaproteobacteria > Enterobacterales > Enterobacteriaceae > Arsenophonus. The sequence goes on along the minus strand of JBHEQW010000036.1, from coordinate 5,821 downwards.
CTAAAATAAAATGGTTTTATTTAGATTATAAAAATAAATAAACTTCATATGTATTTTATACAAGTTATGCTCATTTTTGGTATAGTTGGTTTTTTGGAGCGATAGTGTATATTCTGCTGATTGGTTATGTAAATGATTTTAACAATAAAGAGGATATAGATAAAAAAGTTTTTATGCTACCTATAGCTATAAGCAAAAAATCAGATATTAGTCGTGATTCATTTTATGAAGTAATCAGTAATGGCGCCAAGCAGCTGATAGCTACTGCACAGTTAAGGTTGAGCTCAAAGTCATGCTACAGCAATATGTTGAACTTTGCTATCTAGGAAGGCATCCATATCAGTTGTCCGTAACTGTTATTTTTCATAGCGAACTATACAAACTGGTATAGGCGATGTTAATATTAGAGTGGTTTAAATACAGTGGTGCGGAAGATGCTTCAACAAATTATTGCTACCGCCTTATCTCAGAAGCTAAAAATAACGTTTAAAAGAGTTGCCACCATGACTGTTGTAGCATGCTATGAAAGGCATCTCTCAAGATTATTTTTATGAAATTTTGTTGTTGAGGGAGCGCTTATCAGTAAAAAAGTAGATAGGTTTGCTTTCTGTAAGTAGCATCAGTAGGCTGAAATATGGAATAGCTTAAAGATCACAGGCAATGCTGGCCATGTATGATTTAAGTGATACGTACTTATTTATTTCTTGGAGTTATTAGAAAATCTTGTGTCTGGCGATCAGACTACACTTTGGCTCTGATGCTTTGTAAATTTGTTCTTCATCATTAAATTGGATGATGATTAGCACCAGGATATAAGCAAATCAAAATTCTCATAACGAGTTCAAGCTCTTTTCTGCCATACTGAAGCAAGCTTAAGTAGCATTGGAAGAGTTCTTTACTCGAACTAGAGTCCTTCGTACGTTGACTTTATAGCCTCACTGTTGCAAAAGTAGATTTAATTGGATGCCTAAATCTTATTAACGCCTAATGCTCTAAGAGGAGCAGCCATAGAATACCAGTAGTTTTTCTTAATCTTTCTCCAGGTTCTTCATCACTATGTGGATGACTTCTCTGAAACCTTGCCAAAAAAACATAAATGGTTTTATTATCTGGATCGCGGCTCTCACAGTCTTAACTTTCGGTTCCATACATTTGGAGATTATGTGGTAGCAAGCACATTAGCTGTTTTGTATGCCAACAAGAGCGTTTGGGTTGAGATCCCTAATCTTATGCATTAAGCAGTTTAATTTCAATATCGCCAGTACAACTCTGTATTGATTTGCTGTGTTGAATAACCATTATAGACGACGCCATCGTGTGATACGCAAGTCAAGAATGATACGTTTTTAGCATGTTGGTGCAGCATGGGTTTAAGATCAGTGTTAACGGCTGTGCTTTATCAGCCACATAACACCATTATGGATTAGTTCATGCAAAGAATCAAATGTAATATCTGGTTTAGTGGAATACATATATGATAGACTTTTCATGGCATATAATCTCTGTGTTCTTAAAATTATCTATAAAATAAATCAGAAAGATAAGCCATCATCTTCGAAATCCAATGTATTATAAATGGCTATAACTCTATCTTCTTGGTCGATTGCATATACAGTCATGTCAGGCAAAATAACTTCCTTTTGCATGCTGGTCATTATCGGCATCACTGAAGATGGATATAAAGAGATAGTTTCTGTCAAAGATGTTTATCAATAGTAAGAACTGAACTGTGTATCTAATTGTTTTGTTTAATGCCATGTTTTTGTGGTGGTGTCGTGTGGTTTAACCGTACCATCTTAGGCTTGCTACTGGAGACAAGCCGGTTTTCTGGTTCTTTGTTCTTGTTTCTTTGAATGTAATATGAAAAAGATCTTTTTGAATAACATGCATCGCCAATACTGTTGTGTAGACAAAAAATCTAATGTGCTTGTTGCTTTAGTCTCCAAAGGTATGGAACCGAAAGTTAAGACTGTGAGAGCCGCGATCCAGATAATAAAACCCTTTATGTTTTTTTGGCAATGTTTTTAGCGAAGTATTCCACGTAGTGATGAAGAAACTAGAAAAAGATTAAGAAAAACTACTGGCATTCTAGGGCTCATCCTGTTAGAGCACTGGGCGTTAATAAGATTTAGGCATCCAATTAAATCTACTTTTGCAACAGTGAGGCTATGAAGTCAACGTACGAAGAACTCTAGTTCGAGAAAGAACTCTTTCAATGCTACTTAAGCTTGCTTCAGTATGGCAGAAAAGAGCTTGAACTCGCTATGAGAATTTTGATCTGCTTATAGCCTGGTGCTAATCATCATCCAATTTAATGATGAAGAACAAATTTACAAAGCATCAGAAAGCAAAGTGAAACCTGAGCGTCATCACCAGACTTTCTAATAACTAAGTAATTCTTGTACTACTTGGTCAGTAGATCGCCAAGATAGAAAAAATGTTTTTTGCAGAAAAAATATGACTGCTGGTTCTTGAGTTGCAAATAATATCGTTAGAAAAATATGAAAAATATGGCTGTGATCATAAACATCATCTCGTTTTTTTCTTTAGGAACGGTAAAGTTCAGTTAAGCTATAACGCTTATCTAAAGTAGATAAGGCTCGTTGCTGGCCTTAAGATCTGTTGTAATTTTAGGTTTTGTAATTGCTTGACGATAGAGGTCAAGCATTATGATATTTTGCCATCAACTATAGGGGATATCCATAAATAGCTATTATGCCATTAATAATAGCTATGCAATGAGTGTCTATTATAACTATAACGATTCAGAAGCTAACATCTAACAATAAAATTTAAATAAAAACACAGATAACTAATAAATAGTTAATCATATATCATACAAAAATAAAATGTGTAAAATATTTAACTGTTTTTGTCTGTTTTGCCAAAAACATTCTTGTTTATTTAAAAAGGTGTATGATGCATTCATCTGATGTTACTAAGCGTTCACTCTACTCGATAAGTTGGCCTATTTTTATTGATATTTTATTACATTTTTTGACATTATTTATCAATACTTATATGGTTAGTCACGTCTCAACTGCTTATCTAGCCGCAATGGGAGTAGGCAACCAAGTTTTTGATCTTTTTATCACCATTTTTAACTTTATAAGTGTAGGATGTAGTGTTGTTATCGCTCAATATTTAGGGGCCGGTAAAAAAGAAAAGGCTACTCAAGCCATTCATATTTCTATTGCTTTTAATTTATTATTAGGCTTTATCAGTTCAGCAATTACTCTGCTCTTTGGCTATAAGATACTTGGTATCATGAATACACCTGCACATTTATTGGATTATGGGTACGATTACTTACATATTCTTGGTTTATGTTTAATACCAGAAGCAATTTCAATTATATTAGCTGCTTGCTTACGTGTTTATGGCAAATCACAACCAGCAATGTGGGTAACATTTATTGCTAATCTGATTACTATTTTCGGCAATATGATTGTTTTATACGGTTTTTTTTGCTTACCACAATACGGCTTAACTGGAGTTGCTTGGTCTACAGCTATTGGTCGTGTAGTCGCTATTACATTACTTTTTTTCCTGCTATTTAGTGGCCTTAGAATAAAATTTGTTCCAAGTTTACTGTTCAAATGGCCAAAAAGTATTTTGAATAAAATATTACATATCGGATTTCCTTCTGCAGGAGAAAATTTAGTCTGGATTTTACAGTATATGGTTGCTTCTACTTTCATAGGTTTAATGGGAGAAACTTCTTTGGCTGCTCAAACCCTTTATTTCCAACTTTCATTATTTATTATGCTATTTGGCATTTCTGTTAGTATTGGTAATGAAATCATGGTAGGCCATTTAGTTGGTGCCAAGCGATTTGAAGATGCATATCAGAGGGGGTTAAAAAGCTTGAAATGGGGATTTTTTATTACAATTGGTATAGTATTATGCTTCTGGTTATTTCGTATACCTTTATTGGATGCAATTACTGAAGATCACAATATAATAAAATTATTACTTCCGCTTTTCTTGCTCTCTGTTTTTCTAGAACCTGGGAGAACACTAAATATTGTCATTGTGAATGCCTTGCGTGCTGCTGGTGATGCGTGCTTTCCTTTCTGCACCGCGCTTATTTCTATGTGGGGTATTGCGATCCCAATTAGTTATTTTTTAGGTTTAAAAATGGAAATGGGATTATTAGGAATTTGGCTTGGATTTTTATGTGATGAGTGGCTGCGAGGTTTAATCAATGCCTGGCGTTGGTGTTCTAAACGTTGGCAAACTACGCGGATCAATATCTAATACCATTTTTGTGCCTTTCTTATTTTTAAGCAAGTTAAGAAGCTCAAAATAACCAATTAATTAATAATTTTCGATTAACAATACAAATTGTTGTTGAATTTCCTAGTCAAGTAAATGTAAACTAATACAGACCAGCTATTACCCATTATACCTTGAGTGGCCTCGTAATCTTGCCATTCACGATTCCAATCATGACTAATATAAATGCTTTATATTTTGAAATGTTCATATATGATTCTGATTAATAATCGCCAATATCCTTTATAATGTAAAGGATTATTAATATGCCGACATAATAATCTCTTCATAACTTTTGGCTAGTGTTCCGCCAATTTAATTATTTCTAAAATAGACAACTGTAAATTGAATACTATTTCATCTGCTAGAGATAAAATAAACCGTGAAAAATAGGCTTTGAAATAATTAACTTAGAGTTATTAGAAAATCAGGCGTATAATGATTAAAAACTGCGTTCTCATGCTTAATAAATCTGTTCTCAATCCTTAAATTATATATTGTTTGCGGCTGGTTAGTAAAACCGGTTAATCCTCTTGGCTGGCTTAAGTTTTTCTGAGCAGCTTGTAGCAAGCTTAAATAGCATTAAAAGGTTGTTTTCTTAAACTACAGTTTTCTGTGCATAAACTTTGTAGTTTTAGTATTACAAAAAAACTGATTCAATCGAATTCCTTGTTTTTTATTGATGCTCTCCAGTGCCAATTACTATGAAGAGAAATTGTGAATGCCAGCAGTTCTTCTTGATCTTTCTACAGTTTCTTTATAGCCTAATGATAGCTTAATGAGAGATAGTTTGCTAAAACCTTGATAAAAAACATCAAAAACTTTATTAGCGCATTTCGCATCTCTAGTTGCCAATGCACCTCCTGTAACCTTACTCTTAAGTTTGGGTTGTATGCCATTTTAGAAGTGAAGTCAGCAGCACATTAGATTTTTTGTTTATATAACATAGTTTAGTGCTGTGTATATAGAAATATATTTTATAATTGCATTCCAAAAATTAATGGCGCCGTCCCACCTATAGCGTAGCAAGTTTGGTGAATGCTCTTAAGCTAATATGATCGATGGCCATTTAAAAAGTTTTGCCTCCAGTTCTCTTCTGACTTTCGATAATCATCTTTGATCCTAACCATGAGCTCCTTATATTTATGCTTAGTGATGGTAATAATGAGAAGTAGCAAAAGGCGATTATCTTGCTTGACAGACTGTATTAATGCTATCTGCTAAGAAATAAACCTAGCGCGTATCGCTTAAATCATGTAGGTATAATTTTACATGTGGTATTTTTAAGGCATTGTTTTGTCAGTCTTCTGATTGGAATAGAGAAATCATCTGCTTTTTACTTAGAAGCCAATCACAACTTATGGCTAATAAAAATTATCGGTTGAGATATGCTTTGCATGGTACACAGCTATGGTGTAATAACTCTTAGATGTTTTTTACACGCTTGAGATAAGGTGGTAGCAAAGAACTTTTAAAGCATATTACGGTTATCTGTTTGATCCACTCTGACCTTAGGCACTTTAATTTCAACATTGCCAATAGC
>JBHEQW010000035.1:0-22368 GCA_046530935.1 Arsenophonus sp. | reverse complement strand
TCGTATTCAATTTGATGCCAAGGATTATTATTTACCAGGTCTTGGATATATCATTGAAAATTTGATTATTCGTGGATCTTTATGGCAACAGGCTCAATCAAGCACAGATATTACTTTATTAACAGATAATAGATTAAAAAAAGTTGTTTGTGGAGAGAATGAAGTATTTATGACTTTTGATAATGATCAAATATTGACATCAAGATTAGCAGTTGGTGCAGATGGTGCTAATTCATGGGTAAGGCAAAAAGCAGATATTCCACTTAGCTTTTGGGATTATGAACATACGGCATTAGTCGCTACGATTCGAACTGAGATGCCACATATGCATACTGCTCGTCAATCTTTTCATAACGATAGCATTTTAGCTTTTTTACCACTTTATGATCCTCATCTTTGCTCCATTGTTTGGTCATTACCAACAATGCAAGCTCATAGACGCCTAAATTTAGATGTTTCTACATTTGAAAAAGAGTTAAGTATAGCTTTAGATATGCGCCTAGGTTTTTGTCAGTTAATTACTGAACGTCAGATTTTTCCACTTATTGGCCAGTATGCACGAAATTTTGCTTCTCAACGGATCGCCTTATTAGGTGATGCTGCTCATACGATACATCCTTTAGCAGGGCAAGGAGTAAATTTGGCCTTTATGGATGTTGCCGAGCTAATTGGACAATTATGGCGTTTGAATAACGCAGGTAAAGATATTGGTCAGTATCTTTACCTACAAAGTTATGAACGCAAACGTAAGCATAGAGCTCTCCTGATGTTGACGAGTATGCATGTATTTCGGCAATTATTTGATGGTAATAATCCAATTAAAAAAATGGTTCGTGATGTTGGATTACGGTTGGTTAATACACTGCCAGGCATAAAACCAATATTCTTAAGTTATGCATTAGGAAAACATGATATGCCTGAATGGTTAGAAAAAGTCACAATAAATTACTAAAAAATAGTAAACTTATTTCTACTTTCATATTAATCCATCGTTTTATAGATAAGAATAGTGTTTGCTTGAAATAGTTATTATTAATTTAATTAATAAATTTTATTTATTAATTTTAGCAGTATTTGCTGTGCCATGTTTTTGAGATTAAAAAATTTTTTTAATAAAAGCCATTATAATTTAACAATTTAATTTATTTATATTTATTAATGAGGGCAGAGAGACATGATAGTAAACAGAATTTATTATATGAGCAGTTGGTTTATTTAGCGCGTAATGCACCTATAATCGATTTTCATAGTTTTATGATGGCTCCATTGTATTATGGCTTCTTAAATTAAGGAACACTATACTATTTGCACTACAAACTGGCATGTTTGATACTTATTATTTAAAAAATATTGGTCTGCATGCTTAACGTTCCAAATATTTTTCATATTATTATTACCCAATGATCTAGCAAAGCTAAAGAGTAACCTGCCAAAGCACTTTATGGCTAGGAGGTTGATGTTAAAACTTCTGGAAGCCTGATTGATAATTTAGTTGTCTATTATTTTGATGATGAATAGTATTGCTTAATTGCTAATTTTGCCACCAGGCAAAAAGATTTAGCTTGGATCAATAAACATATTAAAAATTATATAATTGATGTGCGCGTAAGTGATGATCTGGCATTCATTGCTATTCAAGGCAGCAAAGATGTTCAACTGAAAATACAACATCTGCTTAATAAACAACACTTAGTCTTAATTTTTAGTTTCATGCCTTTAGAGAATGAATCAAGCACATTACATGTTTTGTGTATACAACAACGTTTTGGTGCTTTGTTTACTAGAATATCTTTGCTATTGCATTTCCAAAACCAAGGAATCCGTCTCCAATAGCACAAACATATAAGATAAAGTTAAGCCAGGCGATTTACCTGTCATTAAAAAGTTAGCACAAGTGCGATACTGACTATCAGTAATTATCTTCAACCGTAACTAGTTCCTTACCTCAATTCTCACTGACCAAGATAATTACTAGCAGGAAACAGTGATCATTTGTCTGATATAGGACTGTCTACGCCATTGGCCAAAAAATAAACCTAGCACGTATCGCTTAAATTCCGAATCTACCATTTCCTATGCTATTCAAAGCATTCCTGTTTCACTTTGTTAATGATGCTGGCAAAAAGGCGCCATGTGCTTTTTCACTGAAAAGAACTACAACCGAGATTTATGAAAATTACCGTTATAAGATGATGGAGATGCTTATAGCAGTTACAGCTATGGCAGTAACTCTTTGAGGCTTTTTGTGTGCTTCAGATAAGAAAGTAGCAATGAGTTCTATTGAAGCATATTCAGTTGCCGCTGCGATTCCTAATCTTAGGCACTTTAATCTCAACATCGCCAGTAGCAGTCTGTGTATAGTTATGTATGGTAAATAACCATTACAGAAGACGGCATAAGCGCGCCAGTTAAAAAAACTGGAGTTCAGCATGTTATCGCAGAATAGATTTGAGGTTAGTCATGGTATAAACTGGGTGGCTATCAGTTACATGACACCATTAACAGATGAGTTCATGCAAGGGATCAGAGGCATATCTTGTTTTTTGGAAACCTCCATGGTAGACTTTTTCATGGCACATTATATCTCTATTATTAAAATCATTAACGAAATGAATCATCATGATTCAGCATCATCTCCAAAATTCCATACACAACAAATGACCATAATCCAAAACACAAAATAATCATCACTACATGCGGATAATAGTACTTGACAAGAAAAATTTGATAACCAAGTAGTCTCAAGTGTGACGTAGTGCTATATAACCTCTTTTTAGAGGTAATAAAAAGAACAGTAATTTTATCATAAATCATAATCAATTTCTAGTAGAAAATAAATCATAAAACGCTTTAGATAATAAGAAAGCATAACACAGAAAGTTACGTCTAATCGCCACCTGATTTAGTTGGTTTAGATTTTATTGGAGACTTCTTTCCGAACAATTTGAATTGATTTCTGAAAAAATTAGGCTATGTTAACCAAATGTTTTTAGTTTTCTTGCACAGAAAACTATACCTACATCTGTATTTCAATTGTTATTGATTTCAAAAAATCTTGTCCTAAGCCAGATGATTCTGCAAATAAAAAGACCATACACTATGAAATCTACTCAGCCATCCTTTTAATCGACTCATAACTATTTATATTTTTAATCTGCAATTCTTTATAAATAACGCTATGATTATCCAATCTTACTTATGGAATAGTAGTAATTTTATGATCCATGGTAAAAGTTTAGCGCTATTTAAGCTCCATCAAAGTAAGAGATAAACTTTTTATCGATGATTGGCTTAAGAAAATGGCTAACTCACTCTGTATTAAACTTTTCAAGAATCTCATAGTTCATATTAACATTATGAATCTCAGATGATTCGTTCTTTCCTTTTATCTCTTTCTGTTACGTGTTTTTTAGCTTTTCTCTGTAGAATCGTATAATGCTTTCCTTTAAATGATTCATGGAAGATGTTTCGTCGACTTTAAAAATACCACTTACGTACATTTATGTTGGCTGTCGCAAATGAAGCAAGAAAGTAGTTACCTCATATCTAAATTGTGTTTTTAAATTAATACATATTTGTTTAGCTAATTTCTATAAGTCAATATATTCAACATACATCGCAGATGACTAAACTATTTATCCATTCTGATATAGTTTCACAAGAGGATTTCCTGTATGATTATTAAATATTTTTCTGTAATCCAAGATTTTTCATCGATATAGCAGTGACACTAATAACTCTCGCTAGAAGATAACATATTCAGTGCAATAATATGATCAGGAAATAAAATGGAATGAGTTGCTTCAATGCATGAATAAGCATTCATCTAACAGATGATGATTGAGCTACCTAATAAAATGCAGGTTTATTTTGGCAGGAAGTTAGGAAAAAGTCTATTTAATCTGTATGACTTTTTGCTTTTCATGGCAACCTTTGTAGAGAAAATCCTTTATACAGTAGAATAGATTTCTTCCAACAAGCTTTGCTAATATAACCAAAAATTAATATAGAGCAGAGTATAAAATAATACTAAGCTCATGAATATCCTCTAAACAGCCCTAGCTTTGCTAATCGCATGATAGAGTACATGCCACACGCCACTTGTTCATCTAGATGAGTATCGTGGCAATGGGCAATGCGTAATAAATATCCAGTTGCTAAATTCAGCATTTGTAACCTTGCGAATAGTATTTAGTCTATTTTTACCACCATTGTTCTTTGAAAGTGGTATGGTATTACTATGATCTCCATTATTATAATAAATATTTTTTGGCATTAATTTGGTAGTAATTAGGATTTAAATCACTATTTTTATATGGCTTATGTTACTAATTAAAATCGCTTATTTTATTTGTAAAATGGGTTATCATTAAGCATATTGACTGAAAAAGTATAATCCAGAAATCAGATCCGCTATAATAAATAGTTTATATTTTTATAACTTTTAATAAAAAAACATAAATAAGATATAAGGGTATGTTTGAAATTAATGCAATAAAAAATCAGATTCAGGATCTGTCTGAGCGGACGAAGATCTTTAGGGGGTGTCTTTAACTATGATGCTAAAAAAGCGCGTTTGGAGAAAGTAAAAGCAGAACTTGAAAGACATGATATCTGGAATGAACCAGAGCAAGCCCAAGCGTTGAGCAAGGAATGTTCTTCTCTTAAAGGAATAGTAGAAACTATTGATGCCTTGATACAAGGTTTAGACGATATATCTGGTTTGCTCGATCTAGCAATTGAAGATAATGATGAAGAAACTTTTTATGAGGTGGTTGCAGAGTTAACCAAACTGCAAGGAAAACTTGGACAATTAGAATTTCATCGTATGTTTTCTGGGGAGTATGACAGTGCTAATTGTTATCTTGATTTACAGGCAGGCTCAGGAGGAACTGAGGCGCAAGATTGGGCTAGGATGTTGATGCGCATGTATCTACGTTGGGCAGAATCAAAAGGTTTTAAAACAGAAATTATTGAAGCGTCAGATGGTGATATTGCTGGCTTAAAATCTGCCACGATAAAGATTATTGGTGAGTATGCTTTTGGGTGGTTGCGGACTGAAACTGGTGTTCATCGGTTAGTGCGTAAGAGTCCTTTTAATTCTGGCGGTCGCCGCCATACCTCATTTAGCTCTGCTTTTATTTATCCTGAAGTGAATGATGATATTGATATTGAAATCAATCCCACAAATTTACGCATTGATGTTTATCGGGCATCTGGGGCTGGTGGACAACATGTTAATAAAACAGAGTCAGCTGTACGTATAACCCATATTCCAACTGGCATTGTTACCCAATGTCAGAATGAACGTTCTCAGCATAAGAATAAAGATCAGGCTTTTAAGCAACTAAAAGCAAAATTATATGAGCTAGAAATGCAAAAGAAAAATGCTGATAAACAAGCATTAGAAGAAAATAAATCTGATATTGGCTGGGGCAGGCAAATTCGTTCTTATGTGCTGGATAATTCTCGAATTAAAGATCTACGTACTGGTGTTGAAAATCGCAATACTCAAGCTGTACTGGATGGTGATTTGGATAAATTCATTGAAGCCAGCTTAAAAGCTGGCCTATGAGGAAAAAAAGATGTCTCAACAACAGGATACTGAGCAGTCCATTAATTTAAATAATGAATTAAAAACTAGACGAGAAAAACTAGCTGGATTACGTGGTAATGGTATTGCTTTTCCTAATGATTTTCGCCGGGAATATTTATCTGTGGATATCCATCGTAAATACGATGAAAAGCATGCAAAAGAACTTACTTCACTGAATATTAACATCTCTGTTGCCGGAAGAATGATCACACGCCGTATCATGGGTAAAGCCTCTTTTGCAACTTTACAAGATATGGGTGGTCGGATTCAAATTTATATTTCTTGCAATGATTTACAAGAAGGTATTTATAACGAACACTTTAAGAAATGGGATCTAGGTGATATTCTCGGTGTTAAAGGTAAATTATTTAAGACCAATACAGGTGAATTAACTATTCATGCTTATGAAATTTATTTATTAACAAAAGCATTACGGCCTCTACCAGATAAATTCCATGGACTGGCAGATCAGGAAACGCGTTATCGCAAACGTTACCTTGATCTTATTGCTAATGAACAATCACGCCAGATTTTTATTACGCGTTCACATGTGCTCTCAGCTTTACGTAACTTCATGGTTAGTAAAGATTTCATGGAAGTTGAAACACCAATGATGCAGGTTATACCTGGTGGTGCATCGGCGCGTCCATTTATTACTCATCATAACGCGTTAGATATTGATATGTATCTGCGTATTGCGCCAGAACTTTATTTGAAACGTTTAGTTATTGGTGGATTTGAACGTGTTTTTGAAATTAATCGTAATTTTCGTAATGAAGGTATTTCACCACACCATAATCCAGAATTTACCATGATGGAACTGTATATGGCTTATGCTGATTATAAAGATCTTATTGTGTTAACCGAAGAGTTATTCCGAAGTGTAACGCAAGAAGTATTAGGCACAACACATGTAAAATATGGGGAGTATTCATTTGATTTCGGGCAACCTTTTAGAAAAATGACGATGAAAAAAGCAATAATCAAATTTTGTGCCGAAACGGATCCGATTGATCTAGATGATATGTCTAAAGCGATAACTATCGCAAGATCACTCAATATTGAGATAGAAAAATGCTGGGGATTAGGTCGTGTTCAGTGTGAAATTTTTGAAGCTGTAGCGGAAAGCCATTTGATCCAGCCGACATTTATTACTGAATATCCAGCAGAAATCTCTCCATTGGCTCGTCGTAATGATCATAATCCATTTATTACAGATCGATTTGAATTCTTCATAGGTGGTCATGAAATTGGTAATGGGTTTTCTGAGATTAATGATGCAGAAGATCAAGCAGAGCGTTTTTCTGAACAGGTTCGTCAAAAAAATAATGGTGATGATGAAGCCATGTTTTATGATGAGGATTATATTACTGCACTTGAGCATGGATTGCCACCAACAGCTGGTTTAGGTATTGGTATTGATCGGATGATTATGTTATTAACCAATAGCCATATAATTCGTGATGTTATTCTCTTTCCAGTATTACGGCCTTATAAATAGCCTAGCAAATTATATAAAAAACAACCATGCCTGAAACTAAAACTAGAGATGGTTGTTTTTTATTGATCTATTATTTATCACTAAGTTAATAGTTAATAACTACATACTAACTACATACTTATCTAATATTTAATGCCTACCTACACATTTAATTGCCTGGCTTTATTAGCTTCATTAGGATTGCTTATTGCTAATGTAATACTTAACTTAGATACGAATAATCTTAGTCCTTATGAACGCCTATTTTTATTGATCTCTCGTAGAGAGTAGATGAAACCGAAATATTCTTGTTGATAAAATTGTTCGCGCTTACTAATTTCAACCATTCGTGCTGAACCGCCTTGTTTGCGCCAGTTATAGTCCCAATAAGTTAAGGTATTATAATGACTTGTTGCAAGATTTCCACAATTATTGAGTTGTTGCATATTTTCCCAGCGAGAAATACATAATGAACTGGAGATAATGCTAAAACCATGATGCTCTGCTGCATAGATGGCAGTGTACGCTCAAACCGCATATCACAAAACACATAATGCAACGAACTCCTCCGCAGCTCAGGTTCTTGTTCAATTCCATTAGCACGTGCAACCCAGTTATCACTATCGTAGTCAGCATCAACAAACATCACGTTTTGCTGATCAGCAAAACGAATATTTTCGTTTTTTCGGATCTTGTATTCTTGTTGTGGATGAATATTTCTATTATAGAAAAAATAGTATAATCTATACTGAAGCACTTAGTGCTTCCATCAGTTCACCTAAGCAAGGAGCGCAACAAGAATGCAGTAATAATTTGTTGGCGTCATTAGGCAATGTTAGTTTATGGCTAGTAATTTTATCCATGATTAAAAACTTTAATAGTAATCTATATTAGCGCTAATAATAACAGCAAGTAAAATATACATTAGTATTATTTTTATTTTTTGTGTCAAATTTATTTGCTCTAAGTGAGTAACGAGAAGATTTATTCCCGCTTTTAATCAATAAAAGCATTCAGTACATTTAACTTAAAATAATTTTAATCTATTTAGATTGATATAAAAAATTTTTTTTTAGATCTCACATATCATGGATATAGTATTCTTTTTTAATAATTTATCTTTAATGTAAAACTAATCTTTCATAGACACAAATTAAGTTTTATTACCAAACACTCATTGTGGTGATTCCTGATTGTACAGGTAAGCATATCGATGCGAATTGATCTCAAACTTTTGACTTATTCTGATTTCTGATGATTGGATTTGCTAGATGGCAGCAATCCTGCTAATTCATTTCATGAATAATTTCAACAATGTAGAAATGATATATCATGAAAAGTCTACCCTACATATATCCATATATCCGCTAAAACAAGATATTACCTGTTATGCCTTGAATGAACTCATCCTTAATGATCCAATAAAGCTAATAGCTACCTCAGTTAAAGCTGAGCTCGAATCCATGCTGCGACAACAGATGCTGAATACAACCTTTTTGAAAGGCTTTCCATATACTACCACAAATTCTTACATAACGCTTATTTACAACAGTAAACTATAGAGAATATGTATTGGCGATCTTGAGATTAAAGTACAAAAGCTTAGAGATCACAGCAACAACTGAATAGACTTTAATAAGTAGTTACTGCTGCCTTATTTAAAGCGCAAAAAACCTCAAAAATCTGCTACTATGACTGTACTTAATAGGCAATATCCACCAGCAATTTATGAAATCACGTGGTCGTTTTTTTTCAGTGAAAAGCATATTGTCTCTCTGACAGCACCTGCCATCAAAAAAACTAAAATAGCAATGGCTTAAATTAAAAATTTAAGCTTGCCTGCGTTAATTAAGCAATATATGTTCTACGTTTATTTCTTCATAGATGGCATAGACAGTTCTGTCAGGAAAGACGATGATCGTCTTTACATACTGCTATTCATTATTGCCATCAATGAGCAAATTGATGTAAGAAGCTAGTTATGGTTTAAGATGCTTATTGAGAAAGAGTCATAAGAGAATTATGACTGAACTTATCAATGATATGCAAGTAACGCGTAGCTTAACCTTATTCCCAAATTGCTCTACTGGATACGATTCACTTGGTTTTTAGAATGCAATGGCAAATATATTTCTGGACACGCAACACCAACGAACTCTTAGCTAGCAAGAACCTTGATTCCACTAATAAAGCTATTGATGTTTTGTTATAAATGTTTTTAGCAAATGATATGCGCTACACAGCGATTAAGAAACTAGAGAAAGATTGAGAAAAACTGCTGGCATTCTACGCCTTTCTATCAAAGTACATGGTACGGTACCGTGCATCAACAAGAATGACGAATTTGATTAAATTGATTTTTGCAACAGTAAAATAAAATTAACACCAGCGCGAATAACTGTGGTTTGAGAAAAATAACCATTTCAATGCCATTTAAGTTGCTCTAATCTGCTCAGAAAAGTCATGACATGATAAGGGAATTTATCCTATTTGATCTTAGTGGTAAACAACATTTAATTTAATGATGGAGAACAGATTAATAAAACATCATAATTGAGCTTGATATAACTATTAACCACTAGATTTACTAATAACTCAAAGTTTTATCGTAAACTATAGTAAACTGAATTAATTTAGTCAGTTATTATGATTATAAGTAAAATGAACGAAATGATAGTTTTTATACTTCTAGTAAAAGATCAAATCAGAGGTCAGGATGAACAAAAAAGTAATAAAAAGAGTTGGCGTTTTAACTAGTGGTGGTGATGCTCCAGGAATGAATGCTGCAATTCGTAGTGTTGTGCGAATGGGACTTTCTGAAAATTTAGAAGTTTATGGTATTTATGATGGCTATATAGGACTTTATGAAAATCGAGTAAAAGAACTTAATCGTTTTAGTGTTTCTGATATCATTAATAGAGGTGGTACTTTCTTGGGCTCTGCCCGTTTTCCCGAATTTCGTGATAGTGAGAATGTAAGAGATCAAGCTATTGATAACATGAAAAAAAATAATATTGATGCCTTGATTATTATTGGTGGAGATGGGTCTTATCGTGGAGCAAAGAAGATCACTGAAATGGGCTTCCAATGTATAGGCATACCAGGAACGATTGATAATGATGTTGCCGGTACTGATTATACTATTGGTTATTTTACCGCTTTGGATACCATTGTTGAAGCAATTGATCGGTTACGGGATACCTCAACTTCACATAAACGCATTTCAATAGTTGAAATAATGGGTGGCTACTGTGGTGATTTAACTTTATCCGCAGCGATTGCTGGAGGATGTGAGTTTGTGGTATTGCCAGAAATTCCTTTTGATAAGGAAGAGTTACTGAGAAAAATTAAATCCGACTTAGCAAGAGGTAAACGTCATGCGATCCTTGCTATTACTGAACATATTTGTGATGTTAATGAATTGGCAAAATATATTGAAAAAAAAACAGAGCATGAGACACGAGCAACTGTTTTGGGCCATATTCAGCGAGGAGGTAGTCCAGTAGCCTGTGATCGTGTTCTGGCATCCCGCATGGGTGCTTACTCCATTCAATTACTTTTAGATGGGTATTGTGGCCGATGTGTTGGTATTCAAAATGACAAACTAGTTCATAATGATATTATTGATGCAGTTGAAAATATGCAACATAAGTTTAACCAGGATTGGTTAGATATGGCAAAGAAACTTTATTAACTATCTTTATTAAGATGTAATTGATAAAGTTGCGGTAGAGAACACTCATAAATTTATGAGGGTTCTCTACTATCATTATATTTTTGTTATATTTTTAGTTATGGCATTGTGTTATTAGTTGTTTCTTATCATTATTGAGGCAGATACCTAATTTCTTTCTAATTCAAATACCATTTTTAGCTCTCTAACTCATTCATTTTCAAATAACTAACGTAATTCAGGTTCATATAATTTGTAGCTAAAAGCCTCAGATAGATCCTATAAGGATTGTGCTTGTTTGTAAGATAAAATTGGTGTTGTTCCTGGAAGTATAGGAACATCACAATACAATTTCTTCTGGTAAGCATTGGTAACCTTTCCATAACAGTTGGACATAAAACCGGTCATGATCATATCATATGATATCAGCACAAGGTGATGGTGCTTGTTTAAGCTAGCATTTTAAAGCATTAGGATAGTAATAAGCTAATTTAGCTATAGCATTTTCTACAAGTTTACGATATGTGTTTAATTTACTGCTAAAAATAGATACTAAAAGTGCTTTTCCTTGTTCAGCACGGATCTTGAGTCTGTAATCACGTGTAGTAGTTTGAGATTAATCAAATTCATCATCAGATAATTGATGTACTACAAAATAGCAACTTCAGACAATATCTGGCTGTGTTAACTTTTTTTTAAAAGGATCGTTATAAACTTTTAATAGGTAATTGATTTCAATATCATCAATGTTAACATCTTTTGGATCACCTCAATATTTGACATCGCTAGTACCAATAGTAAAAAACTCATCTATCAAAGGGAAAAAATAATACGCTTATCTTCATTTTTATAATATAAGCTTGCGAGCTATCCTATAAAGGACTAAGTATAATATAGCCGCATTTAATTAGTCTGATCCAGTATGGAGCTTTTAATTGTAAATCTTTATCAAATAAAGATTTACTCAAAGCAAAAAATTGTATTTATTAATTATTTTGCTTGCTAAATTTCTTTTTTACACGTAAGCAAATATCTGCTTCTACGATCCAGAGTCAATTCTCACGCCATGGTTCTTTTTGCTTTGGTACGAGTTTAGACTTCACCTTTATAATATCTGAGAATTTCTTATGTGTCTAGGACTACTAAAAGTAGTATCTCATATTCACCTAACAATATGAATATTCAAAATATTTTGTTAATCCTGTTTTTTTAAGATAGAATCTTTAAAAAATTTTAATCTTTTACTTCCTGTTTAGATTCATGTATTTACCTAAATGATCATAAAGGGAAATGACAAAATGAATAATTTAGGGGAAGTACACAGATTAGGTTGATGATCTGGTTGGAAAGCATATAAAAAACGATATTATGGAGAAGAAAGTTTAACCAAACCTTCACACTCTGCAAGAGCTTAAGCTTCATTAACTAAACAAAATTCATAATCTTCTAAATATCGCAATCTATCATAGATTAGTTTAGAACCATAAAAAAAAGTTGCACTAGTAAGATCTTGAGCTTCTAGTACTATAATACTGATAGTCCTTGACTAGAATCATCAGTACCAAGTAAGCACAACCTAAAGCACAATTAAATCTTTTATTCCAATTCCTAATAAAAAATGTTCAAGATTGCTACTCAAATATATTGGTTTCCAATTAAAAATTTAATCAAATTGGATTTAAAATCCAACGATTATTAAGCAAAGAAAAAGCATTAAATTAATTTAATTTATTGTTTTCTACAAAAATAGAGAAAAATATAAAATTAATTTAAAAAATGAATATTAATCTGGAGTGTGAATATCAATCTTATAAAGAGTATAAAATTACAGAATAGAGCAGGAAATAAAAAATCTTCTGTAATAGATGATCATTAGTATATTTCAACTATTTATATAATGATGCCACATCATTATTATGGATAATTGCTGTAGGTGTTTTATCAGTAAAATATGTTATTAGTAAATTTAGTTGTATAACAGTCATGCCAACCTACACTTTCTGATGCTGATGCTTCATGAATCTGCTATCCATCTTTAAATTGGACGTTATTTAATAAATGGCTTCGAAGGTCAAAATCAAATTGCCTATCAGGTTCAACCTTTTCTGAGAAGATACAAGAAAACCTGAAATTTCAGTGAAAAAGTTTTTTTTCTTTAATTACAGTTCTTTATGCATCGACTCTTGATAGATTAACTAGCAAAAACCGATTTAATCAGAATTGTCGTTCTTAATTGACGCCTAATGCTCTCACTGAAACTCGTAGAATAACCAACAAGTTCTTCTCGGTCTTTATCCAGCTTATTGCTGATATATATATACCATTCGTTGAAAGCCTTTATAACAAAATATCAATGGCTTTATTAGCAGAATCATCGATCTATGCTCTAACTAGTTCTCTCACAGCTCAACCTTAACTTTTTGTTCCATGCCTTTTTAGAGTTAAGCCAGCACATTAGATGGTTTATATAACTCAATACAGTTTTGTGCTGCGTGTCTGAGAATATCTTTGCCATTACACCCAAAAAAAACAAATAGCAGTTTCTCCTGTAGCAAGCCTGTGAGATATGGTTAAGCTACGTGCTTGCCATAGCATTGAGAACTTAAGCCCAGTCTGCTTCTGACTCTTCATAATAATCTTTGAGTGCAATAGCTCATTACATCTATGCTCAATGACGACGATAATACTAGAAAAGCAAAGGCAATCATCTTGACTGACAGGATTAATTATCCTTCTATCTACATAGAAATAAATATTGCGCATAGCGCTTTAATGGCTCAAAACAACTATTGCTTGTGCTCTTCAAGCTATTACTGTTTTAGCATCATTAGTCTACTGACAAAGAAAGCTTGTGCTTTTTCAGCAAGAAGTATCCAATAACTTCATAAAAATCACTATTGGAAGAGATTACCTCACATTGGAGTAAAAAAACACACAGCCATACTAGCTAGCAACTATTTGCTATTTTTTGCATGCTTTAAGATAAGGATGTATCAACGAGCTATTAAAGCATATTCTATTATCGCTACGACCCCACCATTCACCTTAGATATTTTAATCTCAATATCGTCAATACCAGTTTGTATAGTTAGTCGTGGCAAACAACTGTTATAAAAGACCTGATAGCATGACGTTAGTCGACATGGCGAGGCTCAGCATATTGTTGCAGGCTAGCTTCGAGTTCAGGATTAATTGGTGCTATGGCTATCAGCTGTGCATATTCCACCATTACGGATTAGTTAATGCATTAGATCAGAAGTAATATCTGGTTTTGCGGATACATCTAGGATAAACTTTTTCATGGAATATCCTCTCTCTATTGTTGAAATCATTAATAAAATTAATTAGCATAGAACACCAAAGAATCTTCAAAATCCCAGACACTAAAAATAAGCATAACTCCAACTGACATCAATCAAACCAGTATGAAATATGAGAGCATGATGAGCTATCAGCAAATAGATTTGATCTCCGCATTTAAGGATTTTTACCAAGCTATCTGCATTTATGGGCTTATGTTAAATATAAAAAATATTATAATGATTGATGGTATCAGCCTTAATACTGGCATCTCAACCAGTTATTTGATAGACAATCCTTATTGCACTACATTTTTAGCTTAAGTTATACCACTTTCATTATTATTGACCTTTAAAACGCATAGTTAGCGTGGTGGCAACACTATTAATGAAAGTAGAATTGGTATGAGATTGGCATATTGATTTGAAATTTAACTATAGAGTAGTAAAAAACTTTATGGGTTTGTTGATCTTAATTATGATATTGTGATGCAATACCTTAAATCAAGAACTTTTATTTATTTCTTTTTAAGAAAGCACTAATAGCGAAGCAACACATATACATGTAAGAGTCAGAGTTAATAAACAAAAATATTGCTTAATATAAGTTAGCCGGAATGGAAAACGCAAGATTTAATTCCCAAATGTGCTAATTTTCAAATTATTTCACAAAACTCAATTAATTTTAACATTGCTGCCTTATCTTTTAAAAGAAACAAGCAAAATCTGCTCGATCTTACAATATCTCAGCAGCAGATGTTGATAATGAAGATAACCGGTCTAATACCACAGTTATGGTTATCAATGTCAGGCCATTAAAATATAACATCATCAGAGCAATAAAATTAACACCAAATAATACGGAAGTAACTAATAATATGGATGCTTATGTTGCCACTACATATTAGTTAAAACAAAAAGATTAAGCTCTTGCCAAGTAGAGTAAGTACTTTATTATTGATGTATTCAAATATAATTTTGAAACACTGTTTGATATGAATGGCAAGCATAATAACAGCCTGACTGTGTAAACTGATAGTGAATGTAAGGCTAATGTTAATATTAATAGTAATGTCATTTACCAGTTGGAACATTAAGGACGTCGATGAAAAATAGCAATAGAAATAGTACCATATTAGCTTTGCGCCTGATATTAGTACAGATAAAGTTGAAAGTCTCACTTTAATTGGTAATGAAACAAATAAAACGGCTGATTGAATAAATTGATTTGCTTTCGTGGCATTAGTGTCCAATCAATTCAATAAGCCGGTTCCTAATGTTAATCTTAATTGATTACATAATAAAAATAATATTGTAATCTTATCGGCAGAACAGAGCTAAACTGATGAGAATTGACGTGTGATGATTACTATAATCAGTAGTTTTGTAGTAGATAATCTTAGGATTACTAACAATTATAATAATCCATCTAACAAAGTTGTGACAAATAAAAGAAGTAAACTTTATTTACATTTTACATACATGCTAAGGTTGATAGCATTTCTTTTAGAAAATAGTGAGATAGAAAAATAGCAGACAATAAAAACTTCTTTACCTTTACTGATCAATTAGTTGATGGTAACTATAATCCAATTAATCAACAAAGTGATAAGAGGTTGGATATTTAAACTGGAAACTTATGATAAATATAGATCTACTTGGGACAAGTCATGGTGATTAATTTACATCTAGTGAACTAGAAATTATCATTTAAATTGAACGATTATTGAAATCACAACCACTGACTGAGTTAACATCTAAAACTAAATATTGCTACTTATTAGTATTAACAGGAGGATTTTAATGAGCAATAAAAATAATAGACAGGATAGTGTTAGAGTATTCAAAAAATTTAAAAAGAGAAGATATTAATCTTACTCGAAATATGAGTGTTAGAAACACTATATCATTCAAAGTAATATCTCAAAAGAAGGATTAATACAATAGATACCTCTTATCAACTCTTCGATTTAGATGCAGCACTACACTAAAAGTACTCTAATCTATTTAGAGATTTACAAAAAAAGATAAAATCTTAACACACAGCGCTAATCAAACACTTAAGCAAAACGATATTAGCTGATAAACTTGATACATATCTTGCCCAAAAGATTAATGCAAATCAGCAAAACAATCAAGGCACTACAAAAAAAACATTAAGATCACCGCCACAGCAGAGTTGTAATTTTGAGCTTGCGGGATACACCGCGATCTCAACGATATTTTTTAGCTGCAACTGCTAAAGATCAGCTATGGTATTTGGCAAAAGTTGTTGGTAGAGATCCATTATCCTATATGAAGAATTTTAGCTACAGAGGTTGGCATGAAAAAGCAAATAGTCATACAGATCAAAGAGATCTATTTCCTTTCCTAACTACAAGCTAACATAAAAGCTCTGCATCTCATTAATTATCTCGTTCATAATCTGTCGGATTATGTTGATTCATGGATTGAAGCAACTCATTCCATTTTTCCTGCATATATATTGTTACAGTGAAAATGTTATCTGCTTGGAGGATTCATATTGATTACACGATATCCTTGCAAAATTTTCAATTGCATAAAAACATTCAATAATCTTAGTAGAAGTCATCTTTAAAAGCCATATCATAAAGATAAATAGTTTAGTTATCTCCAATGTATTTTGAATAGATTAACTTTATTGCAGTAAGCAAAACAAATAGGCATTGATTTAAAAATAGCGTTTTAGATAACGTCACTGCTTCCTTGCTTCATAAGCGACAAGCAAGACAAATGAACTAAATAGTATTTTTACAGTTGACGAAATATTTTCCCATAAATCCTTTAAAGAGAAGCATCATATACAAGACAGAAAAGCTAGAAAACGCTGAAAAAGAGGAGATAAAAGGAAAGAATGAATATCGGATTTAATCACCTAAGATCAATAGACTCATCTGAATGATGATATTTTTTAAGAATTTAATGCAGAGTGTGTATTAGCCGTTGTTTTAAGTCAATCAGAAATAAAGGCTCCAATCCTTTTCTCGGATAGCGCTAAATATTATTGAAACCCTTTGCCAGTAAATAGTACGGAAACACTTTGCCAGCAAGTATCAAATTAGTCATCATTGCCTAATAAAGTTAGATAATATTAGAGTTATTAGTAAGAAATTCCACGTTTAAAACGTTAATATTATATTAACCAATTAAAAGGATAGCTGCTAACTAGCTTATATTGTATATGCTAGTTTATTTACAGAATTTCTTGGCTATGGAAGATTATTTGAATCAATAACAATTAAAATACAGAGATAACTACAAATTTCTCTACAAGAAAACCAAGAACATTTATTAACATAGCCATTATTTATCTTAGATCCGAAATTTCATCAAATACGTGGCCTCAAAAAGGCATAAAGCCTTTATAGCTGATATAAAGCAAAGTTAACCACACCATGTATATGAGTTTTGTGCTGGCATCATAAAATCTGCGGCGTAAACGGAGCTCTAAATGAGTTTGAAGTCAAATAACATAGCAGTAGTAGATTATGGTTATACAGTCATGGCGTAAAAAATAAAAAATCTGTCTATCTACTTCATGTATACGACAAATATCAGCAAAGTGATCTACACCAGCAATAGCATCGAATTGGTTCACTGGTGGTTATCAAAACTGAGAAAAATAAAAGGTTAATTTTCTAATGAAAACAGTTTGTTGAAGTTGCTTTATCTAAGATTGATCAACATGCAAAAGAAGTCGATAATAGTTATTATATAACTGAAATTTGATATTATCCAAGTTACCTATTTATTCTGATTAAAGATTTTATAACCTGATTACGCTCTAATGTTTCTAGCGTTACATAGAATTCTAAATACTTCCATTTTGATTTTAATGATCAGCACCACCTCGCTCTTTGAATTTTTTGAATGCTCTACACTACCCTGTCTATGATTCTTTTTGTTCATTAAAAGCATCCTTTTACTACTAATAAGTAGTATTATTAAGTTTTTGATCCTAATTTAGGCAGAGGTATGATTTTAATAATCTCTTAATTTGATGTATGAGTCCTGATTGACTATGTGTAACTTAATCACAGTAACTTCCACTTAGATAGAGATCCAGTTTGTATGAGGTAGATTCAGATCTATCGTACGTTTTCTGTTTAAATATCTCATGTTCTATCAGAATGCCCATAAAATACATGATCAGAGAGATTCGCACAAATGGATTCTACATTACGACAGACTATTTTTATCTGTGCTAGGAGATTAAACAGGCAATAGTATTCTTGTAGGAAAGAATGAATAAAATGTAGAAAAAACGATGGTCAGTAATGTAAATCCTTGGTTAATCCCTACAAAATTAAAGTATTAAGTTAAAAACAGCATATTATTCCATAAATTTTTAACTTGCAATATAGCAAATAAGCCAATTCTATTTCCTTATTAGGAAATGAATAATGGATGATTTTTGATCGTCAATTAAATTGGTGATTCAATTTCCTAATCATTAAAATAAACTGTTAGATCAAGTTAGGACATGCGATTGCTATCATGAGTGATAGCATACGTTTTTATTTTATAACTTAGTTCCGGTTACGACTTATACGTAAAACATCAGGCATAATACGAATTTTTTTCATAATATTAGCTAATTGAATGCGATCCTTGGCTGTTAAGCGAATAAATGCACAATATACACGGCCATCTTTCTCTTCTGTATTCATACTTTGAATACTAGAATTTGCACTATTAATTGCTGCTGTTAAATTAGCTAATGCCCCTTGATGGTTGATCATATCGACTTTAATTTCAGCAATGAAGTTGTTATTAACATCATCATCCCACTCTATTTGCATAAACTTCTCTGGCTCTTTTTGATAGCATCGAATATTACGGCAAGACTCATGGTGTATGACTAAACCTTTACCAGGGCTAATATGAGCAACAATGGGATCACCGAGAATAGGGCGACAACATTTGGCAAAAGTAATTAATACTCCTTCTGCTCCTTTAATCAGTAATTTACTACGGTTATCACTATTATCTGTAATAAGATTATTAATACTAGCATTACCTAATAAATTATGCGCTACAACGACACTTATGGTGTTACCAAGACCAACTTCAGCAAGCAAATCATCAATTGAGTGAAGTTTCATTCTTGTTAGTTCTTTATTGATATTTTTTTCTGGGATATCGCCCAATTTTTTCCCTTTACCTAAAGCATGGTTAAGTAAGCGGCGACCTAAACTAATCGAATCTTCTCGTTTAAGATTTTTAAGTAATTGGCGTATTTTTGCTCTTGCTTTGGAACTAACAACGAAATTTAGCCATGCTGCGTTTGGACTTGCGCCAGGTGCAGTAATAATTTCTATGGTTTGTCCTGTACTCAACGATTGAGATAAAGGATAAGGTTGACGATCTACGCGAACTCCAACACATGCATGACCTATATCAGTATGAACAGCATAGGCGAAATCAACCGGGGTTGCGCCAGCAGGTAATTCGATAATTTTACCTTCTGGGGTAAAAACATAAATTTCATCCGGAAAAAGATCAGATTTTACACTTTCGATGAATTCAAAAGAATTGGCTACGCTTTGTTGTAGTTCCAGTAGGCTTTGCATCCAGCGTTGTACTCTAATTTGAGTAGTTGTGCTAGATTTTCCTTGTTCTTTATATGCCCAATGAGCAGCCACACCCATTTCTGCCATTTGATCCATATCTTCTGTACGAATTTGTACTTCAATTGGTACTCCATGTGGTCCAATCATTGATGTATGTAAGGATTGATACCCATTTGCTTTTGGAATCGCAATATAATCTTTCACACGTCCTGGCCTAGGATTATATAAACTATGTACCTGCCCAAGCACACGGTAACATATATCAAGATTCTTCACAATAATCCGAAAGGCATAAATATCCATAATTGAGTGAAACCGTTGCTCTTTTAGGTGCATTTTGCGATATATTGAATAGAGATGTTTTTCTCGACCACATACATTGCAAGGGATCCTGGCTTCCAATAATCGACCTTCAATTTCTGCCAATATTTTTTGTATCATCTTTTTTCTGTTACCGCGAGCGGCTTTTACGACCGCTTTAATAACTTGATAGCGATTTGGATATAGCACTTCAAAGCCTAGCTCTTCCAATTCAGTTTTGAGATGATGAATACCAAGACGATGTGCTAGCGGACTATAAATTTCTAATGTTTCTTTCGCAATCCGACGGCGCTTATCAGCACGAAGGGAACCTAAAGTACGCATATTGTGAGTTCGATCTGCTAGTTTGATTAAAATCACACGTATATCTTGCACCATGGCCATAATCATTTTGCAAAAATTTTCTGCTTGAGCTTCTTTTTTATCACGAAAGTTAAGTTTGTCGAGTTTTGATACTCCTTCAACCAGACCAGCAACGGTTTTACCAAAAATTTTTTTTATATCCTGGAAAGTTGTCAGAGTATCCTCGATAATGTCATGTAATAATGCAGCCATTAATGTTTCATGATCTAAACGCATTTCTGCTAAAATGCATGCTACAGCAACTGGATGAGTAATATAAGCTTGACCACTTGAACGAGTTTGGCCTTCATGCGCATCTCTGGCAACAAGATAAGCTTGTTTCAGTAAGGAAATTTGCTCCTTGGGCAAATAGTCCTGAACGATTTGATTTAGGCTTTCAAACAGGTTCAAAGCAGGCCTACCTTTTTAGTTAACGACGACCTTAAGCAATATCGGACCCTGCTTGCATTTTTACAGCTTCTTTTTGTTGTTCTTGACGTTCGCAAACATCAAGAATTTGAGCATTAATCAAGCCTGATTCTATTTCGCGAAGTGAAATAACAGTTACCTTATCCTTTTCTTCTTTAACTAAAGAGCGTTTACCACTAATTTGTAATTGACGCGCACGACGTGCAGCCACTAAAACTAAGTCGAAACGGTTACCAATTTTTTCTACAGCATCTTGAACTGTTATACGTGCCATAATATGACTCCAAAGAGAAAAAAACAACAAGATATAATCATCAACCTTTACTCAATCTTCCAATAATTTATTAATTAAAGTATTATTTCGCTGAATCTGACGTTCTAAACTAAGCCGATCAGAACGAATAATAGATTGTAAATCTCCTAATGCAGTATTGAAATTATCATTAACAATAATATAATCATATTCATTATGATGTTTTATTTCAGAGACCGCTTCTGCCATCCGTTGATTAATTGTCTCTTCGCTATCTTGCCCTCGACCTAGTAAACGGCGTAATAACTCATTTTTAGATGGCGGGAAGATAAAAATAGTACGAGCTGATGGTATTTTTTGGCGGATTTGTTGTGCACCTTGCCAATCAATATCTAAAAATATATCAATCCCATTATTAATAATTTTTTTAATAAGTGTGCGAGAAGTTCCATAATAATTGCCGAAAACGCAGGCATACTCAAGAAAATCATTATCCTCAATCATTTGCTGAAATTTATTTTCACTAATAAAATAGTAATCTTCACCATTTTTTTCACCAGGGCGTATCGCTCTACTGGTATGCGAAATAGAAACTTGGGTATCATATAAAGGCTGAGTTTTTAATAAAGCCTGAATAAGACTTGATTTGCCTGCACCACTTGGGGCAGATACAATATATAACCTTCCTTCTTGGATCATGATAATTTCTTGATTAATTAGCTAATTAATTAATAAAGTTTTTTAAAAAGTATAAATACTCTTTAATAGAGTATTTATATTAAATCTGAACATACAGCGTTAATAAAATTTTGATGAAAGATCTAAATTATTATTGATAATAATTATTATTTTTGAGAAATACTTCGAAAAAATGATTAATAAATCTGTTCATAAATATTTTTTATGAATT
The DNA here is from genome assembly GCA_046530935.1 of Arsenophonus sp. Taxonomy (GTDB): domain Bacteria; phylum Pseudomonadota; class Gammaproteobacteria; order Enterobacterales; family Enterobacteriaceae; genus Arsenophonus. The sequence goes on along the minus strand of JBHEQW010000035.1, from coordinate 471 downwards.
GAATAAATAGATGATTGATTAAAATCATGTATGGATGCCATTTATTATGTGTTAGTTTATTTTTATTTTAGTCTAACTATTCTTCAAGTTTTTTTATCATTAATTATTTTAAATATAAACTTGTTAATAACAGAAAGTATGCAATCTTCTAATTGGCTTAAATTGGTTTTACGTATAGTAATTAAAACAATTAATTCAAAATTAAAATGGTATTAATGAAGCATTATTATATTAATATATTAATGACAAAAACTTTTAGTTAATGACGAAATTCACGATCAAATTTTGAGTTATGGAAATATTGGTTAAATAATCTTTATTTTACCGATAGATAAAATTCATTTGCTTCTTTAAGTTATTAGCAAATCTAGTGTGTATGACAATCAGGTTTTGCTCTGAGGATTCCTAAATCCATTCTTCATTTTTAAATTGTACGTTGTTTATCACTAGGGTTAAAAAACAAGAAGATAA
>JBHEQW010000034.1:0-12330 GCA_046530935.1 Arsenophonus sp. | reverse complement strand
CTATTTCAGATGTGACAACCTGACATTAGGCACTTTAATCTCAACATCGCCACAATAAACAATCTGTATAAAGTTAGCTCTGCTAAATAACCGTTACGGATGACGTATAATTCCACTCGTCGACAATGCAGCGTTAGCATGTTGTTTCAGCATGAGTTATAACTTGTCCTCAACACGGCTAGTTATAAAGCTGTCTGTCACCACATTACGGATAAGTTCATACAATAGATCCAGAAGTCATATCTTGTTTAGCAGATAATCTGTGTAGGATAGATTTTTTTCATTCCATATTATCTTTCTATTATTAAAATCATATACCAAGTCAATTAATAGAATACTCCACTATCTTCCAAAGCCCAATAACACCAAAAATGAGCATAACAACTATATTGCAGGTAGGCATGTTAAGATGGTTCGTTACCTATGCTTTCTTATAGAGTCATACATGAGGTAGACTATTACCAAAGGTATATAATGGACTATATATGGACTGCTCAAAAAAAGCCAAAAAAATCTGAGTTCGCCTTTTTTGATAAAAAATATTCCTTCGCATAGATATCTATAAATATCTTCTATAATGAAGACAGACTACTTTTTATCGACTATCAGATCGGTAATTAGGTAATAGATTTATTGTCAAAAAGAATGCATAAAATTGGAAAGTAATGGTTGTTAAGCCAATAATTTATGGGTAATATCTCTAAAATTAGTACATTAATTAGGTTAAAGGATACACATCCCAATAAAATTTTAACTTATAATAGACTCAATAAACCGATTTCATTTCTTTTTAGCAAAAGATGGATGGCTTTTTCTCTTTGCTTAAAGAGCGATTCAATTTCATAACCATAAACTTAACAGAACTTCTTAATAGCGCTTGCAGCCACGTTCCTTAACTTAATCTGCCAAGTTTTCTACAGAAGACAGGTTATCTACATTGCTTTTTGGAAAAAAACAGCAAAGATATTCCAAGATACATAGTAGAAACATTGTTGTATACACAAAATAGATAATTGGTATGTCTTCACTCTTTAAAGACATGTAACTGAAAATCAAATCTGAGCTGTGTAAGAATCTGGCTATCAGAAAGACCCACAATATTAATAAATAAAGCCATTGATGTTTTATTGACAAGGTTTTCAGGAAAGTATCCTGAAGCAATGAAAAAACTGGAGAAAGATCAAGCAGAAAGTGTTTGCACTCTAGAACTACACACATCATAGTGCTGTTATTCAATAAGAACATCGAAGCCAATTGAATAAGTTTTTGCGAAAGTAAAACTGCGAAACTGGACAGGTTCAAAGAACGTATATTTCTAAAAAATAACCATTTTAATGGTATTTAAGTTTCTACAATCTGCTCAAAAAAAAACAAAAAACGCCTAATGAAATTTAGCCCATTGTTTTACAATGGTAGTAAACAACATACAATTTAAGGATAGTGAACAGCTTCATGAAGCATTAGAGTGAAACCTAGTTCACGACTTAACCTACACATATACACAAGATTTTCTAATAACTCAGTTAAACATAAATTATTCAAAAAAAGCATATTATCTTCTTGATGGTGATAATTAACTATAATCTATAAAGATTACTTAACTAAACAGCTTCAGTTTGTCCTGAAGTGCAATATTTATCAGAAGTTGCGCTGATCAACTTCTGTAATTCCCCTTGCTGATACATTTCAATAATGATATCACAACCACCAATTAACTCACCATGAATCCATAGCTGAGGAAATGTTGGCCAGTTTGCATACTTAGGTAATTCAGTGCGAATATCAGGGTTTTGCAAAATATCTACATAAGCAAAACGTTCACCACAAGCAGAAATAGCTTGAACGGCCTTAGCAGAGAACCCGCAACTTGGAAATTTAGGTGAGCCTTTCATATATAAAATGATTAAATTTTCTTTTATCTGGCGTTCAATTTTTTCTATTGTCGTCATTGTCGCTTCCTTAAAAACTAAATCTATTATTTTGCATACCTTCTATATAATACTGATATAGTATATCAGTTTTTTATTAATACTTGATAATCTTTTGTTGCTATCTTTATTATGTTCTAATCCTATTTAATAAAAATTGATTAACATAATTATTATGGTATCTATATAAATGATCATTTCAATATAAATGATCATTTCAATATAGTTATGTTTTTTTATTTATAAATCATCATTTAAATATAGTTCTATTTTTTATTTATCAACTGGTGCGGAATACAAATAACAAAAGAGTCTGCAATGTTTTGAGTGATGCTCATTTCTCGTATATAGGCTTTCATGGAAAGTAGCGTATCCTCCTGATTGATTTAGTGAATAATTTTAACAAAAGAGAGATGATATACCATAAAAATGTAACTATACAGCTATTCAAAAAACCAGATATTACATGTTATCCATTCCATGAACTAATCAGTAATGATGCTAGGCAGATGAGCTTAATGGCTAGCGCTTTTTGAAGCTGAGCTCAAAAGCATGCTTCGATAACATGCTAAACCATACAATCATTATTGATTGAGAAGTATTATATATTATTGTTAGTAAAACTGTTGTTTGCCACAAAAATCTATATAGACTTCTATTTGGTAATGTTGAAATTAAAGCGTATAAAATAAAATGGGACTCTCGGCATCGACAAAAATATGCTTTAACAGCTCGTTGCTACCGCCTTATGTGAATCCTGCAAAAAGTAATAAAAAGTTGCTACCCTACCCATGCCTAACTTTCAAGAGCCGTATCTGCAGGTTATTTTCACTAAGTTCTGGCATGTTGGCGCTTCTCGGTGAAAAGCACAAGATCTCTCTCTGACAATACATCATCAGCATAATTGAGATAATTATAGCTTTAAAAACACATGGAAATAGTTTCTACGCGATTTAAGAGACATTCTGCACTACATTTCTTTCTTGGCTCCTTGAAATACATTCCTGTCAATCAAGATGATCATCTTTACTGGCTTGTTATTTATTAGCGTCACTAAGCATAGACGTAAATGTGATGCTTACAATTGAAAATGGTTATCAAAAGTTAAAAGCAACCTAACCAGAACTTCTCAACGGCATGCAAGCACGTAAAGCTTAACTGCATTTTCTAGGCTTGCTACTGGAGTTAGTGCTCTTGCTTTTTAGTATGCAATGGCAAAGATATTCCAAAACACACAGCACCAACCATGTTAATTAAATAAAACAGATAATGTGCTGTATTCACTTCCAAAAGACACACAACCTATGGAAATTAATGTTGAGTGGAAGTTTGGGAGGCTCTTGGGCTCTAGTAGAGCGCCGCGATGCTGCTAATAAAGCCCTTGATGTCTTGTTGGCAAGCTTTTCATATAAGTATCCTTATAGATGAAAAGCTTGGGAAAGATCAATAATAAACTGCTAGCAATATACTATTACCAAGTCAGCGCACTTGGCATCAATAAGAACGACGAATCCGATTAAATTAGCTTTTGCAACGATGATGCTACGAAGGAAGCCTGACGCAGGAAAAACTGTAGTTATAGAAAAACAACCATTTTAATGGTATTAAAGCCAGTTTTCCTTCTGCTCAGAAAACTGGAACAGACTGCTAAGTAGGATTTAGTATGATTGGCCACTCATTTTCCTTTTAGGTAAACAATATCCAATTTAAAGATGTGGAAAAGATTTTCGAAGCATTAGAGTTAACTGTATGTAGCCTACCTTAATCGCCAGATAACATCAGATTTTCTAATAACTTCTTCAAGAAATACCACCAATAGTATATTTATGCTGCCTATCTAAGCTGAATCAGTAACTGGCAAACTAAGGATGGTTAAAATCAATGCTATTTATTTTGCTAACTTCCTGTAAGGTCAAGCTATTTAAGCTACATCGAAAATAACTAATTAAAACATTTATTCTTCTAATCTAGTTTTACTAAAAAAGTTCCAATAATATTCTTAAATCTTTTTCTGTAAAAGGTGGGATTGTATACAAGAATATCATCATTGCAACCAACAATAACAAATTTTCAATGCATGCATCGATATCAATCCAACAGATTATTCACCAAGCCAACTAAAACTAATGAGATGTACATTTATGTTAGAATGGAGAAAGTAAAGACTCTCTTTGATCTGTATAATTGTTTGATTTTTATGGCAAATCTCCTATGTAGCAAAATCGCTTATACCGTATAATGGACTTCATGCCAATAAGAACCTTTGCCAATTTAGCATACTAAATATGCAGTAGAAATTATTAATGCAAGTAAATTTATTGAAATTATGCAGATAGTTATTACTTTAACTAGTAATTCATATATATTATTGGATAAGTTCGTCTAGCTAAACCTGGAAGGCGATTATGCGATTTCATTGCTAAATGAATACTTAATCTAGAATAATTTCAAAAAGCAATTAAAATTATCAGCTTCAATAACAATGCTATGAATATGGTGCCCAGAGGTGGAATCGAACCACCGACACGAGGATTTTCAATCCTCTGCTCTACCGACTGAGCTATCCAGGCAGCAAGATATATTAAACCTGATTATACTATTTTAGTCAATTAAAATTACTATAATAAGGTTTCTTATTTTTGTTTTTTTTCAGTAATTTAACCAGTGGTATATCAAAATTATTTGAATATTTTTCTTTTCGTAATCAGAAATGCTTCCCTTTATTATCAGTGCACCAACAAAATTCAGTAAAAAAGTTATTAACGCTAATTTTCAGAGCATTATTTACTTTAATCAGATTATTACCTGATTGATCGCCTGGATGTTTAGTCACTAATGCTTCCTTAAGCATCATATATCATGGAATTTGATTAATAATTTCTGCTGCTAGCTTTTTATTGTTATATAATACTCTTAATGCAGTCAGTACTGACTTTTACAATATAGGTTGTGATGATTACATTGCGATATAAGCTTATATTCATAAAAATTTATCTAAATAACTATTTGGTAGCACAATGATAAATAGGCGGTTCTAAGATCAATATTATTCTCATAATTAAATAAATAATTGCTACTTGGTATGCCAATTTTTCTATTGGCAGGAAAAAGATCTCTACCTGCACTATCTTTAGTTCAATTTGCATTAAACTTAAAGTATCAGAGCGATTTTTAAGCGCCTAAGGATTAAAACTAAATTCTATTTATATATTATTAGGACCAATGATTAATCAACGCCATATTTGCAGCAACCTGACGTGTATGCATATGTGGTAAATATTTATGAGCAACTTTATCTAGATGATTTAGGCATAATTAAATAGTAATAAGCAGATAACGTGTAATTCTAACTGACATCGCCAGAATTCACTTATCTAATAGATAATCAAAAATTTTGTTCCTTCTCATTCCAAGCGGATTGCTTAATTCATATGATCGAGTACTTTGTAATTAGGAACTTAAGTTGCCATTTAATTGAAAATTAAAAGTTTCCAATTTTGCTAAAAGGAATAGAACTAAAAGGAATAGAATCAGTTTATTTTGTCTCTTATAAATGAAGACTTCATCAGATAGTATGCTTTTTAAGCATGCCAAACAATTTTAAAAATATTAACTATATATTTGATAATTTATACTTATTTCTGATATATTAAGTCTTAAAGATATCTTGGACTTCATTTACTACTAATTAATTTCGTGGATAATTTCATCAACAGAGAGATGACATGCAATGGAAAGCTATTCTACAGCTAGCTGTAAAACTAGGCTTTATCTCTTATCCATCACATAAACTCATAAGTAAAGCTGCAAACAGATCACATGCACCGCTATTGAGTCTAAGATTGAATAACCATACTTCGACGACAGGTTGAACACTACCTTGGAGCCCACTGGCGCTCATCTCACATCCACTAACTGTTATTTGTTACAGCGAATTTATACAGACTCCTATTAGTGATTTATACAGACTCCTATTAGTGATATTGAGATTAAAGTGCCTAAAATCATGTAGCTCACAGAGGCAAATGGGAATATGATTCAACAGTTCGTTAGCACTGACTTATTTAAAGCTCGGGAAAAATCTTAAAGAGTTAGTATCATAGCTATACTTACGAGGTATCTCCACACTGGTGAGTTTCATGAAGTTTTGTGGCAGTTCTCGATTAAAAGCAATACTTTAAAGAGCAAAAAGCAATGCTGCCTGTATGATTTAAGCGATATGCACTATGTTTATTTATTTGCCTATGGCATAAGGCAATCCTATCAGCTCAAAATAATCGCCGCGTTGCATAGCAGGTCATTATCGTCATCATTGGGCATGATCCTAAGTGGATCGTCACGTTCGAAGATGCTTATCGATATTCAAAAGCAAGCTAAACAGAACTTATCAATATACACTTCAAGCACGTGGCTTAATCTCATATCTTACAGGCTTGCTATTGGATGTTGAAACCAGCATCCGCTTGTTTTTTTAGAATGCAATTGAAAAGATATTCAAGGACATGCAGCACAAACTAACACTGTTAGGTACACAAAACAGCTAATCTTATGGCTCTTTACTCCAAAATGGTATGCAACCTAAAATTAAGACTGAGATGATGTATGAGGTCTGCCTAGCAGAGAATAGAAGCGTGATTCTGTTAAATTAAAACTTTTGATGTTTTGTTGGCAAGGTTTTCAGTGAAGTATCATATAGAAATGAAGAGACTAAAGAAAACTTAAGAAAAATGCTGGGGCATTCTACGACTTTTAATCACAGAAAACTAAACTTCAATAAGAACGAAGAATACTATTAAATAGGCTTTTACCGATAATAATGCTATCGAAAGCCGACATAAGAAGAACTGCAATTCAAGAAAAATAACAATTTCAATTCTATTATTTAAGCTGCTACAATCTACTCAGAAAATCTAGAATCAATTATAGTAGGATTTAATCTACTGATTCCTGATCACAGTTGTAAACAACGCGCAATTTATTTAAAATTTAAAGATGGAGAACAGATTTGCGAAGCATGAAAGCGAAACGCAGCATATAATCATCCATACACCAGATTTATTAATAACTCTCAAAATTAATATAGCTATGAGGTTTGTATTTAATCAGTGTATTCACTATAATCTTTTTGCCAAGAATTTAGCCCTTCCTAAATTCCAAATATATTCTTAATATTGTAAAGAAATTTCTGAACTAAAATATTAAATCTATTGTTATTTTTAATAGATTCAGGATGAAATATAATTTCTTTTTTTACTGGAATAAGCTAGAAAAAAGCCGAACAATAATTAGATGGAGAAGAATCAGATTCTTCATATTATTCATAGTTTATCATATAAAAATAATCAGAATAAAAATATTCTGATTGAGCAACAATTATTTTTAAGAGAAGTATAAGGCATCAATATAAATTTCTTATCAATCAAATAGAAATTTGATCATCTCTTGCTCTAGCAATTTTTGGTCTTCAGGATTCATCATGCTAAGTTTTTTTTTATTAATTAGCATAGTTTGTTTTATCATCCATTGTCCCCAGGCTTCTTTAGATATTTGATTATAAATTCGTTTACCTATTTCACCAGGATAAAGCTGAAAATCCAAACCTTTAGCTTCACGTTGTAAAAAAGCACAAAAAATAGTTCTACTCATTAAGTGGATCCTCAAAATAGGAAAGTTAATATCTAAATTATTTAAGTAATTTCTCAACCGGTCCTGTGCAAAACCAATTTTTATATTTTTCTGTAAGCAACACAAAAGTCCTGTTGGTTTATCCATCCATGCAGAACACTGATTAATAGTGATATAAATAGTCCATACCATCTAAATAAAAATGACTAAAGCTATGACGAAATGTAATTAATTGCATAATTTTGTTATATACAACACCAGAATTATTAAGCCACTTATTTAGTGAATTTAGTGTATTAAATCGTGGGAAATATATAAGCCTACCACAAATTCCAGAATAAGAACGTTTTTCTAGCAAAATTGAATTTTCATATTGTAGAATTAAAAACCAAACACATTTGGTAAAAATTTGTTGTTTAGCTTTTTTAGTTAGAAAATTTTGCTGGCTATGCTTTATAAAAAGCATAGCAACCTTTTTGCAACTGTCAAAATTCGGATTTAGGGTTTCTACGAGTACAGATCATAGCAGAGAGATCCATCATTTCTTTATTAAAATATTGAGCATTATTTACAGGAGTTAACAAGGTATTAATATCACACAGTTTGTTTTCAACTTTTTTTACCAGATCAACCTTCAATTCCATAGTAACGAGTAAGTACGCGTTTTATATTTCCATCTAAAATCGGAAAATGTTGGTTTTCTAATAACGATAAAATAGCGACGTCAGTAAAACTTTCATTTCCTAGAAGTGAAATAACTTTGTAAAATTTATTATGGAAATTAGCATTATATTTTGCCATAATCTGTTGTGCTGCTTTATGTCAATTACTGGCTCTCGCATAGTAACAAAGGCCATTCCATAAGTTCAAGATTTCATCTTGCTTGCCATTAGCTAAATAAGTGATGTCATGGAAATGGCTAATAAATTTCTTAAAATAGTGGATTACGGCAGCAACTTGTGTTTTCTCTAACATTACTTCAGATAACAAAAGGTGATAGTTGGATTTTTCTTGTTGCAACAATAGTAGGGTTTTGCGCTCATAACAATGATACAAGTTAAGTACAGAATGAGAAAATTTTAGTGTATACATATAAAAAGTCTTTATCCTAATGCTGCTATAAACAGCAGCTTTTGATATGAGCAATTGGTATCAATATTAGTCATTTTTTTGCAAGAAACATAATATTTAATTATTAGTCAGATATTCGGTTTGATAAACATTTTTATTCAGCAAATAAAGCAATTCCTTTTAAGATGGCATTTTTATATTTAATTGCTAGTAATATAATGCTATTTATTATGAATAATAATAATTGCTAAAAATAATCTCAATACTTATGATGAAAAATATTATTACTCCAGAAATTAATGAAAATGGAAAAGTAATACGTCGCGTTCGTAGTTTTGTCCGCCGTCATGGAAAATTAACTCCTCGTCAAAAAAACGCACTGCAAATCTTATGGCCTAAGATAGGGGTAGATTTTACCAGCCAGCATATATCATTTAATTCGCTATTTGGTAATAATTCGTCTGTAATTCTAGAAATTGGTTTTGGTATGGGAGCATCGTTAGTTGACATGGCAAAACAAAATCCAGAAAAAAATTTTTTTGGTATTGAAGTCCATACACCTGGAATTGCTTCTTGTTTAGCAGCAACAAAAGAAGCTAATCTGAGTAATTTACGGGTTATGTCTCATGATGCAATTGAAGTATTAAAGAAAATGTTGTTAGATGGTTCGTTAAATATGGTGCAACTTTTTTTCCCTGATCCATGGCATAAAATAAGGCATAATAAGCGTAGAATTGTACAGGAGTCATTTGCTCAGCTTGTTCTACATAAATTGGAATTAGGTGGTATATTCCATATAGCAACCGACTGGGAACCATACGCTGAACATATATTAAATGTAATTCGCAAAATCAATAATTATCAAAATCTATCACCAGCTGGCGATTATGTTCAGCGACTCGTTACACGACCGGTAACTAAATTTGAAAAGCGTGCACAACAGTTAGGCCATGATGTGTTTGATCTTAGGTTTAAGAAGATAAAATAATCTTTAAATAAAATAGCCCAGTCGTTTACAAAAAAACTAGCTATATATGCTTTGTTGGCAAAAGTTATTACTTTTTGCGCAAAGAAATTTGTAGGCACCTATTTCAATTGTTGTGATTTCAAATTACCTGCTCCAAAGAGCAGATAATTTGGTAAATGAAACGACTCTAGATGAAATAATCTACTCAGCCATCACTTTTAATCAGCTCATATAATTATTCAAATTTAAAATGTGGAATTCCACATTAATAATAAGTTTCTAACTATACAGTCTTATTAAAGCGCTAGTGACTAATTTATGCTCTATGACAAAGATTTCACACCATTTAGTAGCATTTATGGTGGCTGTCACAGATAAAGGAATGTATATAACATAGTATACTGTAAATGGCAAAGCTACACTGGCTTCATTGATTTTCATGATCTTAGTACTATATTTTATACTCTGCAATATATTAATTTTTTAGAAATTCATTCAGATGACTAGAAATAAGACATTCTAGAAAGACGTAAAAAGTATAAATCAGAAAGCTAACACGCGGACTTCACATGTTACACAGTACACTTTTATCCAAAACAATTTATAATTTCCATCTAGAAATTAATGTGGACATACTAACTAAATTTTTTTAATACAAAAAAGAGGCCATACATACAGCAGCGCATCCAACTCTCAGTCTGAATTTTTTTCTTGACATATAAGTATTATCATCATATAATCAAAGTTATCTGAGATTTTAAGCAATCTGCCTATACATAAAAACCAATGGCTAAGGCCACAGATGACACTGAATACAAAACTACATTGAAATGTCAATGATTGAAAGTATGCTTCCAGATGAAGTTATCACCATATATAGGAAAATATAGACAATCATCGTATCCTTCTTCTGCTAGTACAAACAAAAAGATAATTTGCCTGATAGATTGGTAACAAAAATTGACCGTATAACAATTTATCTTTCTTTGTAAAGATACCAAAGGGTAATTTACCCAGATGGATATCTCTCTACCCAAAATATCAAAACACAAACGGAATTAAACTGTTTTTCATCATTTAGGATGGTTGAAATAAATTTTTTGAAATTTACACTGAAAATATCAATTCGTATACCTGTTTCTATCTATCAAGCGAATGATCGATTACCTTGAGCACTTGGTACCATATTTGTGTTTGTCCAGAGCTACTCATCTATTTTTCCTGAATGTTTTTGGAGCTTTTTTCTGGCAAAGCTATCAATTAAAAGCCTACAGTTTATACGCCGTAAAAGATACAGAGCTGTAATTAGCACAGCAGATTCATGCTTTACTAGACTAGTGGAGTCTGTAACACATTACTTTCAGTATCCACATATTCTTTGGCCTTTTTTAACAATAAAACTTGTAGCGACTTAAGTGGACTATGTCTCGTCTCGCCACTGCTATGCTACGCAGTGTAAATTAGAACACGCAAACATGTGGTACCAAAATTGATGTCTTCTATGGCTTATACAGTTATGGTCGACAACTAAATTAACATCAGAATACTCATGTCTCGTCACTCGTGGCACTCTAAATATTAAACATGATGTATAGCATGAGAAATATTCTTTAAAAAATTGTCAAAGAAATCTGGCAAGGTGCTATTCATCAGAATGCTGCATCACAGCCGTGATCTGATAAATATCAGTATCTTGCTGGTGGGCCTTTTGGTATAATCCATTTAGAAAGGAGTGGTACCACGTACCTGAAGGCACAGTCTGGACATTACTGGAAAGTGCACTGCGCTAAAAAAATAAAATGGTCGGAAGAAATCTTGCTTAGGCTAAGATACCTAGAGCATGCTCAGCTTTTTCTCCAAGTGTCTGCGTTAAAACTGCGGTCATTAGCAAGGATGAGTGCTTGCACATCATTACTATCTCCAGCATAACTAAGCAATAACAGCAGCAGACCTTGAGGTAAGAAGAAATGATCTAATGCTGTATTAAATATATTAGGACGAGGCATATTAAGATGCTAGCTATTATAATTTTTTTATCAAATCGTAAACGAGAGGCACAGTATTACTAAAGGTGTATAAGTGGCTGTAGTGATGACTGGCAGAAAAAGAATCCGTGGTTCAGAGTTCTGATAAACGAATTCTCCTGCATAGAGATTCGTATAACTACATTCTGTGTGTGGAGGCATTCCATTTTTTTATCAAGGACAAGATTGTCAAACAAGCAATAAAATTGCTGTCATAAAAAAATACATAAAAATGGAAAAAACATTGCTAACTAATCAATAGCCCTATGGTTAAATTTCTATAAAATTAATGCATTAGGTAAAAAATACACACGCTAATGAAATTTAAACTTACAATAGACTAAGTAAACCAATTATATCTCCTTTTGGCAATGAATTGAGAGGGATAGTTTTTGTTTCTTATTTAAAGATTGATTTAATTGGCGAATAGAAGATAACATGCAAAGCTATCATTTAAATTCTAGCGAATTGACTTGAGAGCTCAATCTGCATTAATATATTTGGATGTATAATCAGAAATTAGCATATAATTAGTATTAGGCAGTAAAAAATTCTATCCATTTTTTCAGAATGAGAAAAACAAAAGAAAAGCTTTAATAATTTAAAAAATTAAATTGAAAAGATTGATTACGAGGAAAAAATAAAATGACATATTAAATTAATAAGCCTTTTTAATAGAACAAATAAATTAAGTTCTTTAATATTTATGCATAAA
>JBHEQW010000033.1:0-9140 GCA_046530935.1 Arsenophonus sp. | reverse complement strand
TCATTATAGTAATTAGAACATAAAATACTTTGTTAAAATCTGATTTTTTTCTAGTAATTTGCTACTGTGACAATACTTAAATGATTTAACTAAGATTTGATCTGGTTTTTATCAATTAACTTTGTATGTTCAGATTTAAATATTCCTAGTTTAGAAAATCAGAGTTATACTTATTTATGCTGATGGAGTTTCGCGGATCTTGGTTGTATCTATTCTTGCTGTTAATTTCATCAATAATTTTAACAAGATAAAATGATATACTATGAAAAATTCTACTTACAGGTAGAGGTAGAATACTTGATATTACTTGTATTTTTTTTATGAACTCATCCATAATGTGGCGATGAGCATCTGATACCAACGGACGTTGAGGCTGAGTTTGAAGCCATGCTGCTACAACATTCTCTGAACGATCCGTTTTATCGACGGCATGAGGTGTTTAGATGCCGTTGATTGTAGTGATTATTTGCCATATCGAACCATAAAGACTTGTATAGTCGATGTTGAAATTAAATTGCCTAAGGTAATGGATTACATAGACGAGGAAATATGCTTTAGCAATCTAATTGCTACAGATTTATCTGAAGCATACAAAATGCGTGGAAGAGTTGCTAGAATAGCTGTGCCTACAAAGAGACATTTCAAGAGCTGATTTTTACAAAGGTTTTGTGGTTTTCCTTACTCTTTATAAAAAATAGACGTTTTCTTTACTAGAAGAGCATCAACAGATTAAAATAGCAATGTCTTGAAGACACATGAAATGATTCTGCCTAGGTGTTTGAAGCTATAAAGCGATACGCAATACGTTTATTCCTTGGTTGATAGTATATACACTTCTGTCCAGAAAGATGATCATCTTTGCATACTGATTCGAGTATGCATCGTCATTAAGCATGTAGATAAGTAGCTAGTTGCTGTTGAAAATAATTATCGAAAGCTAGAAGCAAACTGGAGGCTGAAACTTCTTTAATCGCCTGCGAAAGCCAGTGTCTTAACCTTATCTCCAAGGTTTGCTACTTAAAATAGTGCGCTTAGTTTTTGAAATGAAATGGAAAAGATATTCTTATACACACGCAGCACCAACTCTGTTGGTTGGTACATAAAAAAGCTCATGTGCTTGCCGGCCTCTAAATCCACATAAAGGTTATACAACTAAAACTTAGGATTGAGTTCCTTATGATGTTCTAGCTAACCTAACCAGAAAGTTTCTATGTCGCTAATAAAAGCCATTGATGTTTTGTTGGTAAGGTTTTTAGCAAAGCATCCTGAAGCGATGAAGATACTGGAGAAAGATCGAGAAGAACTGCTTGTATTCACGACTTTTCGTCACTGCAATTAGAGTCCATAAGAACAACGAATCCGATTAAATCATATTTTGCGATAGTGTGGATGGCTAGGATCAAGCGTATACATAACTTGTAGTTCAAGAAAAATAACCCTTTCAATGCTATTTAGGTTACTCTTCTATTTCTCTGCTTAAGAAGATCTGGAACTGGTTAAGTGTGGTATTTGAGCTGCTGTGATCCTGCTGCTAAACAACGTCTAATTTAAAGATGGAAAATAGATTTATAAAGCATCATAGTGACCGTAGCCTGACTGTCATACATTAGATTTGCTAATAACTCTAAACTTCAGCAGGTGTGGAGCGTTGATAGATTCTCTGCTTATGACACATGGTCTCTAAGCATGGTGCCAAATGTTTTTCATAGCTAGCACTGCGACATTTGATAATAATAAAATTGCCTGATTTGCTAAATAATTGTATTTATTCTGTTTGATTGGTAACATGTAATCATGGAGTAGCCGTTATTAATGATAAAAAATCTAGCAATTGTTTTTTTTGGAAACCGATTGGACAGTTGTAGAAATATATAGCGATCAATAAAGTTAGGCAGGCTAACTAATTGATATGTAACCTGAGTTTTCTGGCTAGCAATTAATTTTGGTTATTATGATGCTGTGTTGATATGGAAAATAGTCTCTATTTTTTCATCGATATTCTATATATGATAGAGAAGACGGTAATTCTTAACTTGAAGTCTCCTACTCCTACATTGAGGTAACATGTTGGCTAACTGCTAATTACTAAGAACCCAAATTAATTTTATTTCATCTCTTCCGCGGATCACGGAAATTGCTTAAAACTTTATTAGTTTGTTTTAAATATCAGCTTGATAAGCGCTTATAAAGCTCATTATATCTGTGCCAGCAAGGAATTTTAGCTGCCAATAATTTTGTGTTTGCCAGTAATGTCGTATTCGTTTGGACGACTAATGCTTTACTAATTGTAAATATAGCTACAGGAATACCTTTAGGGCATGCATTTGAATAAATTGAATAGAGGCATCAGTAGCATTAAGCATCGTTGTTACACCAGAAACATAGAGGAAAATATGAACTAACGTTTTGCTGCTAGTATAAGCTGGCAAATGTGTCGACTCTAAAGCAGCAACTCAGCAATAATAATCTCCAATTCTTTTTGTTTTTCTTGTTTATTAAATGTTAAGAATTTATCTTGTGTTCGATGAAAAGAAACAATTTCTACTTGATAGTCTAGATGACTAATTCATATAAAATATTGTCTTCATATTTTATATTGTATTTTAGTTGCTTTTACAACACATTATGATGGCAATTTTTGTCTTATAATATAATAACTTTTGCATATCAAATTGAGCTATCAGTAATTTACTGCTTCAAAATTTAAGTCATTTATTGATACCAAAATCAATTGAGATTTGATATCATGGCTGATAAATAAGAAAAGGTTTTCCTAAATTTTTATCAGAATTAAGTTGATGTTGGAAACGTTAATAAAAAGGAAAATGAAGCAGCTCGATGGTTTTAGGAGTTATTTTGATCAGTGAGCCACTTTGATTCCAGGCACCTAATACTGCTCGGTATAATATTTTCCCATTAACATTAATTTTATGAGTAGCAGCTCGATGAGTATGGCCGTGGATCATCAAATCAACTTGATATTTTTGGAATTTTTTAATTACTGTTTGTTCATTAATATCGGTAATAAATCCTGGCTTAATCCTGGTAGCAGATTGACTGTTTTTTCGGATTCTTTCAGCGATACTGTGTCTTATAGATAATGGAAGCGATAGAAATAGCTTTTGTAAGTAGCGATTATATACTTGTTTTCGATAACGTTGATAGGAAATATCATCAGTACAAAGCGTATCACCGTGTAATATAAGAATATTGTGGCCATGTAACATTAATACTTTTTCTTCTGGTAATAATGTCATGCCACTTTCTTTAGCAAATTTTTTCCCTAGCAAGAAATCACGATTACCATGAATAAAGTAGCATGAAATACCTTTAGTTTCTAGCTCTTTAAGTTTTTGAGATATAATTTTAACTAGAAGGCTTGGATCATCATCACCGATCCAATAATCAAAAAAATCACCTAAAATATACAAAGCCTTAGCTTGACTTGCTTGTTCGCGTAAAAAATGCAAAAAACTGGCTGTGATAGCCGGCTCTTTTTCACTTAAATGCAAATCAGCAATAAATAAAATTGTCATAGTTTTTAATTATTTGTTAATCGTGTTACGCCTTTAATGATCAGATCTTCAACAAGTATATATCTCAATAGCTTGATGTAAGTTGCTATAACTTGTTTCAACTCTTTTAATTTTATCAATAATCTCCATTCCTTCAACTGTTTCACTAAAGATACACTTACCCATAACAATTTTATCGTTCTAAGCAAAAATTTATAAAGTCGTTGTTGACAACATTAATAAAGAATTGTGATGTTCCTGAATTTAGAACATTGATTCTAGCAATCGCTAGTTGTACTATGGTTATTATTTAACGAATTATTAGATTCATTTTTGATTGAATTCTTAGTTATTTTTTGCTAGATTTTTGGTTAAAAACTGTTACCTTAGATCATGAGTTCATTAATAACGCGATGAATAATCCTATTATCGAAAAATACATTATCATAATAGTTTAAAAAATTTTTACCGTTATGTGCGATTTTTCATCAAAGGTTTTAATGATAATATCGCCTAAATTAGTATAAAAAGTTACTTATAACGACTTATCTGGATAAGTTGTTATAAGTAATGTAAGAATAAAAAAGTAATCAATTTAAAGAACATTAATTGAAATATACTATATTTGATTGATTGCAGCACTATTTGTGTTGTGGACTATTAAATAAATTTCATCGCGTCTTATTATATATTGAAAGGTTTCTCTAACTAAAAATATATTTAGCTCAAAAATAGTAGTATTTATTTTTATAGCAATAGCATTTGCATACCATTGTAATTAAAGTAAGCTATTTAGCGGCATGTACCGCATTAACGATGGAAAAAGTTTCAATGTTAAAAATTTTTAATACACTAAGTCGTCAAAAAGAAGAGTTTAGACCGATTACTCAAGGCAAAATTGGTATGTACGTGTGTGGAGTTACTACTTATGATTTGTGTCATATTGGTCATGGGAGAACCTTTGTAGCATTTGATGTGATTAGCCGTTATTTGCGTTATCTTGGTTATGATCTAACTTATGTGCGTAATATTACTGATGTGGATGATAAAATCATCAAACAGGCGGCTGAAAATAATGAAACATGTAACGCTTTGACATCACGTATGTTAGTTGAAATGTATAAAGACTTTGATGCCTTAAATATTTTGCGTCCAGATTTTGAACCAAGAGCAACGCAGCATATTAAAGAAATTATTGCCTTGACCTCTCGACTAATTGAGCATGGTCATGCTTATATTGCAGAGAATGGTGATGTTATATTTTCTATTAATAGCGATCCTGATTATGGAGTATTATCCCGTCAAAATCTTGAGCAATTACAAGCTGGAGCGCGTGTTGAAGTCGAAGATGCTAAACTTAATCCATTAGATTTTGTACTATGGAAAATCTCTAAACCTAATGAGCCAAGTTGGCCTTCTCCTTGGGGAGAAGGCCATCCAGGTTGGCATATCGAATGTTCCGCCATGAATGCTAAGCAACTTGGTGAACATTTTGATATCCATGGTGGTGGAGCAGATTTAATGTTTCCTCATCATGAAAATGAAATAGCTCAATCAACCTGTGCCCATAATAGACCATATGTAAACTATTGGATGCATACTGGAATGCTTATGGTTGATCGGGATAAAATGTCAAAATCATTAAATAATTTTTTTACCATTCGTGATGTATTGACGAATTATGATGCCGAAACAGTGCGTTATTTCTTATTATCAGGACATTACCGTAGCCAATTAAATTATACAGAAGAAAATTTAAAACAAGCTCGCACTGCCCTTGAGCGTCTTTATACTGCTTTACGAGATACAGATACTAATAATGTTAAATTTACTGATAATAAAATATTTAAGAAACGTTTTATGCAAGCAATGAACAATGACTTTAATACGCCGGATGCTTATTCAGTTCTATTTGATTTAGTAAGAGAAATTAATCGATTAAAGGTTAATGATATGGCAACGGCGAATGGATTAGCAGTGCAATTACGTCAATTAACTAATATATTGGGGTTATTAACACAAAATCCTGAACAATTCTTACAAAGTCGAGCACAAGTTTCTTACATGGCTGCTGACATAGAAAAAATTGAGGCATTAATTAAGCAACGTAATGATGCGCGTGAAAATAAATTATGGGCGAAGGCTGATTTAACGCGTGATCAGTTGAGTAAAATGGGTATTATTTTAGAGGATACTCAACAAGGAACTGTTTGGCGTTGTAAATAAAAAACAGTATCAAATTTTAGTCTATATGTTGTTGTTAGATTGATTGTCTTTAGGTGAGTTTTGCTTATAATGTAAGCATGGTATATTTTTTATAAAAAAAATTTTTTTTCAGTGATGTTAGTTGAATATATTTTATCATTTTGGTTAATGATACGTTGATCAGTAATTTTGAGATTATCTTGGCTTATAGCTAAGGCTATAATATGGGTGGCTACACAGATGTTTCTTCTTAGGACTTATTTACAAGTAATACCATAAATGAATCAATCTAGCTAGTGTAGAATTGTTGTTAGCAGTTTTACTAATAATTTTATACCAAATATTGGTGTGTTGCGTGCAAGAAAGCGCCACCAGCCTTGCTGGTCTACCTCATTATACCAACTTTTTTTTTGCTATCTCTTTTTCTCTATTCTGAATCCATATACACTTCTTTCTTGATTTAATTTATTATATGAGCAATATTGCTTAATATATGTGTCATATCTAGGAAGATAGTATGATTTTTAAAATAATTATGTTTAACTTTGAACTAATCTTTCATAGACTGCAATGGAGTTTTACTATCCAATACTGATTGTGGATAATTCTTGATTGTACAGCTAAACATAGCGATGTTGACTGATCTTAAGCTCTTAATAATAATTAAAATAACGGCTTTGCCGACCATCTTTCTATGTGCCTATTAAATTGCTTGAGCATGCCATTGATTTAAGGATTCCTTAACTGCCTAAAGTTAAGTGTTTTACTATTCTTATAGAAAGCTCTGTGCATAAACACTCGAATTCATATTTTTTGATTGCTGGCTTAACCTTTTCGCAGACCAAAAAGGTGGTCTATAAATTTCTTAGCGTTGTTTGTAACTACCTGATGGATAACCATAGCAGATGCTCGCTTAAGATCACGATAAAAAAAGTAAGATATTAACTATGCTTTTGGTCTTGTAAAGACAGACAAAACCCAATCTAATGCTTCGATCTATAACATATGAAAAGATAAGATCATGAACTTTCGTTTGGCATTTTCGAAAGATATTTCATTAATATCACAAAGTGCAGATAATTAGGTTAGTAGCTTTAAAACGCTTTATGCTTTGCTAGCCTGGACGCTACATCTACCATTTTGGCTCATTTTACTAAAAATTCTCTTTGTTGCTTGAGTAATATGTAGGCTGGTCAGATCAAAATACATATTGAGATTTAAGGATTTTTGTACAACTTATAAGCAAAATCGGTGCAAAAGGAAGAAAACGTTTTTGAAGAAAAACGAGCGCACATTTCTGAGCGCTTGTGGCGACAGTGTCGTCGGCAAATAATGTGGAATATATCTATGATCATCAAGATCAACTTGCTTTTGCCTTTTAGCAAAAGCAAGTTCGGAGTATATCTATGCAATAACATTTAGCTAAAAAGTAGACGCATCCTATTTCCTGGCCTGAAGAGCAGCACTAATTTTAGCTATTATAGTTGCCTGACTATGGAATTCTTCCATTATCATAATATTTTCCCATCAACTATATCCAAAGTAAGAGCTATCCTTTTATCAACATGTCTCTGCGACGATGTGGTCTATATAATGATCCTGGATCAAACATGTATTAATATGATTAACGGTAAAAAAGATAATATTTTTTATCTTTAAACATAAAATGTTGGCGTTGTTTTGTTTAATCACGTGCTCTAATAGCACGGTAACCTGCATAGGAGATATTTCATGATTATTTTCTGTGTAGTCGTTAGTAACTATAAAATCAATACAAGAAACTTGATACTTGGTGTCGTCAACATTATTAAAACATGACGGCTCCTATCCCTTCCTATATTACTGCTAAAAATAATATGAGATGCTCTGTTATCAGCAAGACATTACTTTCAAAGACAATATAAAGATTATCATCATTGTGAACAATGAAAGGAAAGACGGAGTTATAGGAATCTCAATATCATTGAGTTTTTTTATCTGATAAAAAACACAATCTATAAAGAAATGTGAAACAATTTTGTCACAGTCGCTTGGGTTTACAGTATTTATTGTCAGTTTGTGGCTTATACCACTAACTTTAGCACTTTAGCAAAATTGGCACTAGGTTGTATAATACCATGGATAATAAAGACCAATATTACTAGTTATTTTTTTACTATAAAATAAAAGTAGTGCCTCATTCATGCTTCATTGATTATATATGATTATTCATTACTAACTTATCATATTATCAATTCTTACTATTTTTAGCGCACAAAAAGTAAATAAGAGTTCCTAGGCCATCTCGATTATTTGAATCTTTAAGTATATTGTAATTAGCATTTTTATCTTGAAATTGATTGCGTTGTTTGACTGCCGTGGTGAGTAAAAATAATCGACTAACTATTCAGTGAGACAATATTGTCTTTAAGATCTCCTAACGGAATGCTATTCCAGCTAAACAACTTTTTACTTATAACGGATAAGTTAATATTGAGATTGGGTAGAGTTGTTCTTGGATCATTGGAATAAACCTTAAGTACATTAGCTTGAGTTTAACAACTAGCAAAAACTATTTTTCTTAGCATGTTTAAGATTTAAATTAATCTTCTTGTTTTTATATAAGCCTTTAATATAATAATAAAAAATAGATTTTTAACGTTAAAATCTGTCGTCAAGCATACAATAGAAAATGATAAAAGGACTCGTTTTTACTTAAAAAAGAAAAGTGAATAGCGATATATGTTATTATAAATATAATTGAAATATTAAATAATCAAAAAAATAATAAGAAATAGATGGTTTCTGAGTACATAACATTGATATGATGAGTTCATGTTTTATTTTTCAACGCATATTTGTTTTAATAGTGTTAGTTTTAAAGTGAAATAATATATAGGTTTATAACTAAAACAGATCATTTTACATATATATGAATAATCCAATCTTAAGTTTAGTTGGTAGGTATCTATGATATGTTGTCTAATTTGTAAAAATTCAGCACATACTAGAACGAATCCTTACTTAACTAACAAGCTAAGTGATCTTTTTATAAATGTTAATAAGAGTAAGATGTTCTTACACTTTTAAAACATTAGAGGGATAGCAGAATAATTTCTACTTTGGATAAATAATAGCAGAAATTATTCTGCTATTTATACCTTATAAGAATAATATTCTTAATTATTTACTCTATTTGCTCTTTTACTCTAAAAAAGTAAAAGTCCATATCATTTAAAATGAGTGAAATTAAGCAAAAAATTAGCTTAATTAGAAGTGGTAATCTTAAATATTTTTTTAATTAATCATTACTCTTTAATTATTATAAAATTATTAATTAAAGTGAAATATTGTTTTTTCTAATCTTACAGTATTTATGGGTTTTATAATAGGTTTCAATTTCACCATCAATTTTTATATTGATTGTGTAAATGCCTTTGG
>JBHEQW010000032.1:0-7826 GCA_046530935.1 Arsenophonus sp. | reverse complement strand
GATAAAATTGCTCTAAGGATTTAGCCGTATAGTCAAGTCTTTTGACGTTAATTATTATCTTAATCTCCAAAAAGAGAGACCTAATTTTCTTGCTGCCATTCACGGAATAAAGAGCCTTTTGCGGCATTATAAAACAGACTAAACTGTATTGTTGTTTTGCTATTAAAACCAAGTCGTTAGACCTCCTATTGTATTAATTCTATAAATAAGAAAAAGTAAGTATTCGCACTAACGGCAACGACAATAATATAATTGATTGCAGCTTCATTAGGCAGAATGAAAACTTTTCCGATACTTGCAATTAGTTCTGTAGCAGAAGTTTTATTATTTTTTAATACTGAATCCATGGCATACAGATCACTAACAGCTTGATACAAAAAAGAAATAGCGTATTAAAGCATAACACCAACCAAATTTATATTAGGTCAGATATATTGTTAATAGCGTTTTATCGGAACTCCAGCTACACTTCTTCTCAAAACTAATTTATTAACACTAATTGATCTGTTTTTTTAGTTGTTTTGACAAACAGTTTCTATAATCTGTGGATTTAACAGTAAATATAATAACATCTGCATATTTACTTGGATCAATCACTATTATCTCTTTTGCGTGTATAGCATATTTTTACCAGTTAATCGTGATTTGCTGGCGTGGATTGTGGTTGTGGTTGGAATAGACTCTGATGTTACTTTCCGGATAGCTAGCTTAAATTAAGCCTGCAATAATCATATACATCATATTTCCAGCGTCTATAAAGATAATTTCTCTATTATATTACTCATTTTATTAATTGGCTTAATTCTCAAATTGATTAATTATCAATAACAAAAAATAACTATGCCGATTCTAACTAATATTGAAGCATAAGAAATTACAATATCACAATCAGATCTCATGCCAATTGAAAGTATATCAATATCCGTATATTCTTTTTTTAACTGATTGAATAAATTTCCATCCTACAAAAAATTGATATCTGTTGATTAAGCTCATTATTTGGTGTTGGAATTGCCATTAAGGCCACAAAATTTTAGGTTTGCTAGTAATACAGATTCAACTACTAATTTATCTAACTCTACTGGTAGTTGATACATTTAACTTACTTATTTCATCACTGATGTTAATTTTGATTAGTACGCTTAGTAGTACTTTATTTACTGGAGGATGTTAATTATTTAATTGTTATGTTATTTTTAACATATTAATAATATGATACCAAGCAAAATGCTCAACTGCTTAATTGATTTTTATTAGATGGGTGGAGCGACAATAAAGTGGCATATTAAATTCCGTTTATTACTCATTTAGTTCTAGATCATTATATAAACTTTCATCGCACAGTCATTTTATGGCAAAATAAGTACTATTATGGGGATATAGTTGAGGATAAAATAATCATAAAATAAGGCTTCATCGTTAGGCAATTACAGTACTTAAAATCACTTTTCCTCTTCAAGCCGCCAAAGAAGCCTGGTTCTACTTTGGATAAGCTGTATAGCTTATCTGAATTTTCCATTACTAAATGGAAACACAAGATGATATTGATGATCAAGTATGTTGATAATGGTTGTTGCTTTGCTCGCAGAGGAATTTGTAGGCACGTCTGTATTTCAATTGTTATGGTTTTAAACAATTTTTTTCTAGGTCTGATAATTCTGTAAATAAAACAACCATACATACCCCAACACAATAGAATTTACTTAGGAATCCTTATAATCAGCTGGATATAACTTGTTCATATTTTAAATATAGAATTCATTACAAATAACTATTGGCCTTAATCTAAGCTAATTAAGAATTAGTTACTAATTTTCATACTCAATTGGAAAATTTTCGTGCCATTTAGACTGCATCTGAATAAAGGAGGAACTCTTTTCGATGATTTTTGATCAAGAAAAGGCTTAATATACTATGCATTAAACTCTTCAAGAGCATCATTGCTCAATATGACCATGTCAATCTCATGCTATATAAGACAGTAATTCGTTTGTTTCTTTTTTTTCCTCTTGCTCTTTTTTAGCTATCCTCTGTGGAATATAATAACGCTTCCATTTAAAATAAAAGATTCATAGAAAAATCTTTCATCAACTTCAACAATACCACTTAATATATTTAAGTTAGCTTTTGCCACTAAAACAAGGAAGTACTGCTGAGGTATATCTAAATGCTGTTTTCAAATCAATGCCTGTTTGTTTAGATGACTCCTATAAAGTTAAGCTATTTTAACATACATCATAGATAACTAAACCATTTATTTTTGCATCAATAGCTTTATTAGGGACATCAAAGGTCTTTGCTAGACAAAGCTCCTTGTGTACCTTCATCCTTAATCTTTTAGTTGTATGCCTTTTTAGAGTGAGTCAAGCATGTTAGCTGTTTTGTGTACTCAAATAGCGTTGGTGCTACGTATCCGGAAATATCTTTACTACTGCATTCCAAAAATCAAGTGAATCCTATCCCTCGTAGTGCAAGGATATAAAATACAGTTAATCCACGCGCTAGTAGCTCATTTAAAAGTTTTGGCAAGTTTTATTCTAACTCTCAATAACTATTTTTAAGCGCAACTACTTCTTTACGTCCAAGCTCAGTAAAGCTAACAATGATTGCCAAGCAAAAGCGATCATCTTACCTGACAGGTCTATTTATAACATAAACCAAGAAATAAATGTAATGCGTATCGCTTAAATCTTTTATGAAGAATAGTTGCCTGTGATCTTCAAGCTATTTCTATTTCAGCCTAGTAATGGTATTCCACGGAGAGAGCATATGTTTTTTTCAAAAACAGCATCAAGAGATCTTCATAAAAATCACCTGTATAGTCTGCCATGCTGCTATAGGGATTATATGAACTCTTCGAAATTTTTTGAACGCTTCAGATAATGGAATAGCAATAATCTGTTGAGCATATTCAGTTACGCTGCGATCCACTTAACATTAAGTACTTTAATCTCAACATCGTCTATAGCAATCTGTATGCTTCGCTGTGACAAATAAACGTTACGGATGATAGGCATATAAGCCGGTAGTTAACAAAGTCGGCCTTCAGCATATTACCGAAGCATTGGCTTCGAGTTCAACCTCAACATCGATGACTATCATGTGCCTACGGATCACATTACAAATAAGTTCATGCAATTGGATCACAACTAATATTTGGTATTCTCAGGTACCTATAATACCTTATAGAGTAAAATTTTTATATTATATCATCTATCTTTTGTTGAATCACCCATAAAATAGATCAGCATGATCCACCAGCATTTCTCAGAAACCAACATACACAAGAAATAAATATAACTTCTTTTTACTGACGTAAAACATAGTAATTTTTTCTACCTCTCAATGATATTTATTGGCAGCTTATATCTATAATGCGACTTTTAATATTAACAAAATTTTATTGGATTGTGTTCATAAAAATTCATTTTCTATATAAAAATGAACTATGATAAAAGGACAATTGCATTGTCGCAGCTATTTGTGCAAACCACGTGATAGTTTATTGTAATAATGCTGATTAAGCATGTTCTGCAAACCAACTTTCTAAAAGAATGACAGCAGAAACAGAATCAATCTTGCTTTTATTTAACGCCCGATAGCCACACTGATTAAATAATTGTGATCGCGCTTCTATTGTTGTTAAGCGTTCATCGTATAATATAACTTGGATACCAAATCTTCTATATAGGCTATTAGCAAATTTACGGGCTTGATTGCTTATTGGCTGCTCTGTTCCATCCATATTAAGAGGAAGTCCAACGATAGCCAGTTCAGGCTGGCACTTTTGTATTATTTTTTCAATATCTAACCAGTTTGGCTTGGCATATTTTGTTTTTATTGCAGTTAAAGGACGTGCTGTTGTTGTAATTTCCTGCCCAATGGCGATACCTATACTCAGTGTACCGAAATCAAAAGCCATAATTGTTCTATTTGGCATTATGGAATGACCTAGTTGATTTAAAATATTAAAGGTATCATCATCAATCCAAATTGAATCAGCAACAGAAACTTAAGGCAAACTTTTAGGAATAGAAGTATAAAAATGATATTGCTATTAGATTTTGGAAGTTAGCTGTTTCGTTTCAATTTATTATATAGACCATCTAAATTATTAGCAAATCTAGTGTATGATAGTCAGGCTGCGCTCAGTTATGATGCTTCGTAAATCTGTTCTCATCCTTAAATTAGATGTTGTTTACTAAAAGTAAATATCAGCATCAGCACACCTCAAAATCCCAATTTTGAGCTATTTGAGGTTTTCTGAGCAACCAGTGAGTATGTAGTTTTTCACTACTATTGAAAGGATTGATTTTCTCAAATTACAGTTTTTACGTATTAACTTTGATTCAGACTGACTATATTGCAAAAGCTAATTTAATCTGAATTGTTGTTCTTTTTAATGTCCAGTCTATTAGTCTGTGCTCTTCTGGAAGGAGAAGAATACCACCAGTTATTCTCGATCTTTCTCAAGCTTCTTCATATCTGCAGGATATTTCGCTAAAAATCTTGCTAACAAAACATCAATGGCTTTATATTAGCAGTATTGAAGCTTTCTCTCTACACTATCAAGACTTTTCAATACAGTTAAGCATTAACTTTCGCTTGTATGCCTTTGTGGAGTGAATCCAGCTACATTAGTTTTTTTGTGTAGCCAACAGTGTTGCTAGTGCGTGTTTGAGAATGTTTTTGCTATTGTATTTCAAAAACCAACTCCACAACTCTCCTTTAGCAAGCCTAGGAGATGCTGTTAATCCATCCTTCCTCGCCGCCAACCCATTAAGAGAAGTTCGACCAAATTTGTTTCTGACTCTTTATAAGCATTTCGACCACAAGTAGCTACTTATGTATATCCATACGCAGTAACACCGATAATACAAGCAAACAACAACGATCATCTTAACAGACAGGATGGTGCATTTGGCATTGACCAAAAAATAAATATATAGCGTATCGATTAAATCACGAAGTCTGCATCCACTATATCATATGGGCTATCCACACCAAACTTAAAGCCACATTGTTATTTCAATTTAATGATTGTTAAACTGGCAAAAAAACCATATGCTTTTTCACTAAAAAACTCTCATAGCGTTTCATAAAAATCACCGTTTGATATTACCTTGCAGGTAAGGCATTATAGAGCTAGAGTAGTAACTCTTTGACTCTTTTTGCATGCTTTAGATAAAACAGTAGAAAGAACATCTTGAAAAATATTCCTTTGCCTCTATATATCTCCATACTCCACACTTGACCTTAGGCACTTTAATCTCAAGATCGCCAATTAGTTTTCATATTTTGCCATGAAAATAACCCTTAGAAAGCACGAGCATAAAAATAACCCTTAGAAAGTGCGACCATAATGACACCTCATTGACAAGGCAGTATTTAGTATGGTATCGCAGCATGCCGTTGATCTCAGCTTCAACGGCAGTGTATATCAAGATACCATACGGCAGCACGAATGAGTGCATGAAAAAGATCACATGTAATATCTTGTTTAGAGATACTTAGATGGTAGAGTTTTTCATGATATAATAAGCTATATATTATTAAAATAATTCAATAAATAAATTAGAAGGATACGCCAGGCCACTATTTATAAAACCTAATATATCAGAAATTGAAATAAGCATAACTCTGGTTACAGCGATATCCTTGAAAAATCCTCTATATGCAGGAAAAGATTTAACAATCTTCATATAACTTCTATGGCGAAAGCACCTCACAAAGATACATCGTTTAGTTATCTAAAATGTATGTGAATAGCTTAAATTCACTAGAATCAGAAAAAATATGCATTGATTTTAAAATAGCCTTTAATATGTCGTCAGTGGTTTCACTGCTTCAATACAGCAATATCCAATATAAATGCATTAAGTAATATTGTTGAAATCAACAAAACATTTTCTTTAAATCCTTTAAAGTAAAGAACTATATCATACATATATAAAAACTAGAAAACACTTTAAAGGAGATAAAAGGAAAGAACGAATATCACAATATTAATCATCCAAGATTACGTAAGGTGTCGTATTGTACGCAATAAAATTCTTGAAGAGTTTAATGTAGAGTGTTTTAGCTGGTTTCTTAAGCCGATTATCAATAAGTCTATTCTTTGCTTAGATAGAACTAAATGGTATAAAATCTTTGCTAACTAGCATCAAATTAGTCATATCGTCTAATAAGACGAGATAATCAGAAGGTTATTGGTAATAAATTCTATATTTAAAATATTATCTGTTATATCACATGATTAAAAGATAGTTGAGTAAATTTCATGGTGTAGTGTCGTTTTATTTACAGAATTATAAAACCTGGTGAAGATTATTTTTGAAACCACAACAACCGAAATACAGACCTGACTGTAATTTTCTCAACGAGAAAAGCAACAACTTTTACTAAAATAGCCATAAATTATACAGACGATAAAGGTATTATCTATTTTTTATCTGTTCATTTTACTTTGCTAGGCAAATGATTAGAAAATTAATTGACATGCCTTGGAATCAGTGGCTAGTCAGTAAGGCATAAAAAGAATTATTTCCTGTATTTGTTAGTGGAATTTAAAAATTCCGGTTACATTGCAAATTAGCTTCTTATGCGAATGAAGTGTTTTTAATGATAAAAAAGGTATAAATCCTGGATAAAATTTTGTATAGATTCTAATTAAGTAATTAATTATAAAAAATTGGAATGAGAAAATTTGATTAAGTATAAAAATATGAATAATAAAATTTTATTTTATTGCAGATAGAGTTTTATTGCCATTTTATCTGAAGATAAAAATCAAAAATTCTTACCATAGCATTTTTACTGGTACTCAATTTTACTAACTACCAATAAACATATTATGGGTTAATATTGTCTATTACTCAAGAAAAAACAACTGAGTACTAATACTATTTTTGTTGATGGTCATATTTATGATCATAAGACGATTGTCGATAGTCAAAATGCACGAGCTTATCTTTGTAAAATAAGCGATACTAAGATGTAATTAAATTAGATTTTGATATCGGTAATGATAAAAGAGCTCATTCATAACTATGATACCAGCAGCTATATTGTATTAGTAACTAATGGTAAAAAAAACAAAAATAATATAGTAGTCTAGTCATAAATGCTAAAATTGATAGATAATCAATTCAACTAATTTTTTTCATTTTCTTCGCTATATTGGTAGTCAATTGTATTTGACTACCACTTTGTGCCATTATTTCACCTTTGTTCATAAAATGAATATTTTTATCCACTAATCAATTGATAGGATAGTTTTACTGTCAATATTTACGCGATGAAATTTTCGACGAGAACTAACTTGCCTTTTAGGATACGATTGAAATCTGCTAATGTTTGTATAGGTAAATTTTCCATCTACATTGATTTGATATTCTTAAATCAACATTTTTATTCTCTGACAATTAAAAAGAATCATCATTGGACCACACTTCTGAATATTAATTATAAATTTTACTAAGCCATTTTCAATAATTAGTATTGAGCACGATCGTAAAAGAGTGATTGCTACGCTGATAAACTTACTTATAATATTGTCGTAAGATAATTTTATTTAAGGTACCAGTGCCTCGCTGTAAAGACACGTTTTCGGCACATAATCCATATTTTTATTTAATTAAATCAATAATGGTATTATATAACCATTAATATTTATTAATTCAAAAGGAAAATTTGTATTGGTATATCTATTAGTACTTGATTAATTAATTTAATATATATTAATACATAGTTAATTTATCTAATTAGTTAAGGAGCGTTTAAAACAATTATCTGCTAATTGGTAACGGATACTTACTAAGTTAGCA
>JBHEQW010000031.1:0-21429 GCA_046530935.1 Arsenophonus sp. | reverse complement strand
GATTGCTGTTTACGCAATCAATGCTGAGGAATTTATGTGAAATTAGACAGGAAAAACTAGGGGAAGGCAAAACATAAAATGTTTAAAATTTATAAGGTCGGTTATTTGTGCACATGTGCACATAGATATGAAATATTTTCTGCAAATCCAAAATAAAACTTTACGACATTATCTTTTCATAGGTATAGATCATGCTCCTTAATTGGTTTTTATCAATTTTTATAAGGTCAAGTCTGAAGCTAATGTTTGACGCTTCTTACTTAATCTTAACTAAGCATGTTCACCATAGCTATAAGTCATTGGATACTTATAACAATAGCAAAGAATTTACAGGCAGCCTTTTTCGTATACGAAAACAATCATGCACTGAAAAACATGAATTCGACAGTTTGCTGTATACAGAGCTTGTTATAGAACAATTTTAATTCTGATCAAGAGATTGAGATCACTCTGTATAAATCGATATGTTTGACTGTATAATCAGGATTTACCATAATCAGTATATTAGGTAGAAAAATTTCATTTCAGTCTAAGTCTATGAAATATTAATTTAAAACTAAAGCCAAATTATTCAAAAATCATACTATCTATCTAGGATGATATAATATACTAATAACTAATCTGTATAGAGTTTTGAAGATGGTGCTGGTATGTGTCCATTATTGATTCATTTAATGAATGATTTTAATAACATTGAAATGTTATACTATAAAAAGTCTCTACCATATACATGTATCCGTAAAATCAGATATTAGTTGTGAACTGCTTAATGAACATATCAATAATAGTCCAGGCTAGCTGATAGCAAGTGCCGTTTAGGGCTTAGTTCGAAGCTATGTTGTGATAGCGTCCTGAACGCTGCCTTGTCGATGGAAAGGCAATGCCATCATCGCCTGTAACGGTTATTTGCTACACTTAATTATACAGATTGGTATATGGAATTCTAATATTAAAGTACTTAATGTTATGTTGGATCCACAGAAGTAACGGAATATGCTTCAACACTTGTTAACTACCATCTTATTTGAAGCGTGCAAAATAGCGTCAAAAAATTGTTAGTATACATGTCCCTGCGAGTTATCTCACCAGGTGATTTTCATGAAGCCATGTTAGCACTTTTCAATAAAAATAAGAACATAGTTTCTTTCAAGTATCATAAGGAGATTAAAACAACAATGGCTTGAAGAATACAGGAATGGTACTTATGTGATTTAAGTGATACGCGCGCTATTCTTATTTCTGGATCTATGGCATAGATAGTCCTATCAAACAAGATGATCGTCTTTTCATGCTTTGGTCATTATCGGCGTAACTAAGCATTGGCGTAAATAGCTAATTTAGATCGAAGATGGTTATCGGGAGTCAAAAGCGAACTTGGCTAAAGTTCTCAAGTGTCTGCGAGTTCGTTGCTTAATTGTATCTTTATTAGACTTGCTAATAAAGATTGTATCATTAGTTTTTGAAATGCGATGGTAAAGGTATTCTAGGAAAGGCAGTGGCAACATTGTTTGGTGTACAAAACAACTAATGTGCTTAGCTTTACTCCTCAAAGTTAAAGGTATGCAATTAAAATTAAGGCTGATCTGCAGGTGAATATGGCTGGCAGAGATCTATGATGCCGATAATAAATCCCTTGATGTTTTCTTGTCAAGATTTTCAGAGAAATGTCCTGAAGCGATGACTAGGTGGAGAAAAATCGAGAAGAATTTCTTGTATTTTACAACTTCACCTCAACAGACGTGGCGTTCAGCTCTAATACGCAAAGAAGTGTATTTTAAGAAAAACAACTCTTTCAATGCTATCGAAGCTGCTCTCATCTTGTCAGAAAAGCTGAAACTTAGATAAAGAGATTTGATTTGCTTGACCTTAGTAGTTAAGCAAGATCTAACTTAAAAATGAAAAACAGATTCATGAAGCATTAAAGCTTAGGACTCTAACCATCATATACTAGATTTCTTAATAACTATTGTTAGTTATCGATAATATTCTTAAGAAAACACCTAAAACATTTTACATTTAACTCTCAAAGAATCTCATTACATACACAGACCTTGTCGATCTCTGTTGATGAAAATAACGATTCGTTCTTTGTTTTTATTTCCTTCTGTCCTTTATTTTCATTTAAAATGATTTATGGAAAAATATTTCGTCGATTTCAAAAATGCCATTTAGTGCATTTATGTTTGTTTTGTTTCTCCGGAATGAACTATAAGCACACTATGCTATTATCGGCGAATATAGGTTGCTTCGTAGCTGTTCATGATTTAAGTACTGTTTTATACTTTGCAACATTTTAATTTTTCAGGAATTCATCTAGATGGTTTAGAATAAACACACTAAAAAAAATACATAATAAACAAGATAAAAGGCAGTGTAACACGCGACTTAACGTATTAGACTCCATTTTATTTGAAGACATTTACGATCTTATCTCTCTTGAAATAAATTAGTAGAGATCTGGCTAAGTTTTTTTTAATAGCATAAAAGAGAGGTTATAGAGCAATGCTATTTAACTCTCTGTCTCAATTTTTTCGATATGCAAAAGTATTATACATATTTAGTTACAATTATCCTTGGTTTTAAGCAACGATAAAATTAAAAGACGATGATACTATATACAGCTGCGTTGAATTGGCAAATTATTAAAAATGTCCTTGCCGATAAATTTATCATCTATTACATATAGGTGATGAATCCGCGTATCCTTAACTACTCTTGGACAAATACAAAGATAATTTGGGCGATAGATCTTACAAATGTAGAGAAGATTATGATTTATATGCCTATGGCAATATACCAATAGTGTAATTTACCTAGATATATAATCATAATCCTCTCTCCATCCAGATCCACCATGCCCAACTAAACTTGTTTTCGTCATTAATGACTGTTCTAATAACTTTCTTGAAAAACAGTATGAAAATGGCAATTTTTTGAGCTATCTATCTACCTATAGCTAATGCTTACCTGTGGTATTCATTCTATGAATATCCTGGGGATATTAATGCGGCTCTTTTATGAATGGTTCCTAAGCATCGTTTTTTCTGCAAAAGCTGTAAGTCAAAAGCCTTCAGTTTATATGGCATCAAAGGCTACCTAGTACTTATTAGTACATCAGGCTTATGTTTTGGCTTGATTGCAACTGGGTTGCAAAACATATTACTTTCAGTATATTCCACATCTTTTTAGCCTTTTTCAACAATAATTGTGTGATTCTCAATGCTCTGTTTCTGACCAGCAGTGTGTAGTATGCTGCAGTAGGTACGCAAAATAGAGTGCCGAAAGTTGTATTTCCTCTACATTGCGTATTTATGAAAGTAGATAATTCAATCAACATCTATATGTTTTATTCCAATTACTTGTGTTGGTCTGGATATTAAAGATGCTGTATGCCATGTTTTGTTTTTCAAAAAAAGGCGATTGAATAAATCTGGTGATGGACTATTATTCTGCTGTTGGCTTATAGCTATGACTTAATAAATTCCAGTGGCTCTTCATGCTTTTTGGCATATTTGGGCAGAAAATAGTGCCTGGTTACTTGAAGGCACAGTATAAACGGTATTGGAAATTGTATTTTCTATAAAAAGACGAAAGGTGATCAGTAGCATAGCATGAAATACTTTTAGGCTATACCTTAAACATCTACTTGTCTTATCTGCGTTAAAACTGTGGTATTATCGATTTGGAGTGGTTGTACATCACTACTATGACCACCAATATTATTAAAGCATATTGCCATTAGATCCTGGCGCAGAAGAGATGATCGTGCAATGTATTAGTAATATTCAGCAAGGCATTTTAAGAATTGGTCCTTACTATGCTTTCTTGTCGAATTGTAAAGAAAGAACACTATTACTAAAGGTATATAATGTAAGGTAGCTGAAGATGAGTGTTTACAAAAAACTGAAAAACTGTGATTATTTGCTTTTTTGATTAAAGAATTTATAAGTATAGTTTTCAGATTCATACAAAGGTATTTAGTGTACTGATAGGCTACTTTTTATAGACGCTAAGTTTGTCAAACAGAAAACTGAATTGTTGTTAGAAAGAATAGAAAAAACGATGCTTATTAAGCTAAATACATAGGGTTAGCCTTTAAAATTTTGTCATTATGTCAAAAAATATTCACTTTGATGAAAGGTTTACTCACAATAAACACACTACAACAAATTGATTCTATCTACTTTTAACAAAAAAAATTCCTTTTTTATCTTTAGTTAAAGATGCATTTAATTTCCTGACTATTAAGGAAGAACTGAGGCCATATTAATGCTATTTTTTAAATCAATTCCTGTTTTTCCATGACTAATCTGACTCTAGTAAAGTAAAGCTATTCAAGATACGTCGCAGATAATTAAATTATTTATCCTTATAATATAGTTTTGTCATAAGTACTTCAAGCAAAATTGTTAAATTTTGCTTGCAATTGAGGATTTTTCAACGATATAAGTGTAACTATACTAATAAATGTCCAAAGCGGACGAATGTTTAGTATGACAATATTGGAAGGATAAAAGGATAAAGTGGAAGTAAGTTTCTTCAATGCATAAATCGAGATAATTTAATCGATTGTTATCGAGCTACCTAATAATATTAAGTTTCATGTTTGTAGAAGCAAGGAAAAAATCTTTTTGATCTGTATGACTGTTTTCTTTTTTAATAGTAATCTTTATAGTAAAAATCCTTCATACAGTATAGAAGTTTTCTACTAATAACCTTTGCTAATATCGCTTAATAATGCCAGTATAGTTATTAACCTTACTGAAATTACTGAAGTAATAATGCTTTATCTATGCCCTTATTTGATGGTAGTTGCTGGCAAAGTAATAATAAAAATATAAGTTTTAGTGTGAATATTTCTGTTGCTAGTTAACAGAGCAGTTTATACTGCTTTGTTAACTAGGCTATATATGCTGATTAAGACCTATATTACCTATTGGCAATATAGTGCGGCTAATTTGGTTATTAATAACTTTTGCTATATTTTACTAGGTAAAAAGCGATAGGCCAATAAATAATACCTTCGTAACCGGCAATAGTAAGCACGTTTTAATTTCCATACTGGCTTACCAATTGCTAACAGCGCAAAAAAATACTGTAAAACTATAAAAAACGAATTGTAGTGCGCTGATTACCCTTTAATGTGCTAATAAGCATAAATAAGCTAAAAATACTTCATAAGTACTATATAACAAGCAAGAATATATATTGATGTTATACTTGCAATGGTTATCTCAGCTAGCATTAAAAAATAAATTCCGTTGAGCAAAAAAACCACAAAATAAGAATGTTGTTTGCTGTAAAAACATTTTTATATTTAAAAATACTGCAATAATCTTATCAATAGCAGGATAGAAGATACTTATATTCGGTATCGGTAATGTTAATGGAAGAAGCCTACATTATAAATTGTTATTAATATTTTATAAAATTGTTTTTATATCAAAACACTCATCAAAGCTAATGAGCTTAGATTGGTAATATTATTTGAACTCATATATTTTTCTAAATGTTATTAGCTTTACATAAAGCAAGTATAATAGGTAGTATTTGTTCAAAATAAAAATGAAATGATTTTTCATTTTGAAATATTTTTTGATCCCACTTTTGGTGGGTATTTTCATATCTTTTTATTGATGAAAAAGATAGTTAGCAATGGTCAATATATCAATCTATCATGAGTGAGTTATTAGAAAATTTGATGTGATGGTACTCAGGCTACTATATTCTGATAAAAAATAAATATTTTCTCCATCTTTAAATTAGATGTTGTTTACCACAAAGGTTAAATTCACATAGCGGGTTTTCTGGCTTTTTTGAGAAGCCTGGAGCAGCTTAAATAGCATTGAAAGGATTGTTTTTCTTATAAATACACACTTCTTAGCCTGATGGCCTTACTTTAGCTTGATTGTCGCAAAATCAGATTTAATAGGCTTAGTGATACTTATTGATACCAAGTTAGTACTCTGAGTGGCAATCGTAAAATACCAGAATCTCTTTATAGATCTTTCTGTGACTTTTTAATCGTGCTGTAGGATGATACTTAGCTTAAACCATTCTAAAAAATATCAATTATTTTATTTAGTGGCATAGCTGTTTTTCACTGCTAGCCAGTGGGACCTCCAGCAGGCTCAGTTTTAACTTTTTGTTGTATGGATTTTTGGAGTGTGAAGGCAGCATATTATCTATTTTGTCTACATAATAGTATTTCAGCACTTTGCTGCTGCATCCAGGAATATTTTTGCCATTTGCATTCAATAAATTAAGTGTGGCGTCTCTCGTAGCAAGCCTGAAAGATATGATTAAGCCAGGGCACTTGCAGGTATTGAAAAGTTATGGTAAGTTTGATTCTGACTTTCAATAAACATCTTTAATCGCAAGTAGATTGTTACGTCCATGCTCAGTAATGCCGATAATAACCAGTAGACAAAGGTGATCAACTTTGCCTGAAAGCACGGTATATATGCAAATTGGCTAGACATAAATCTATACAGTATCACTTAACTCCTGCAAGCACAATTTCCTGTGCCATTTAACTCTCATCGCTGCTTCAGTCTTCTGATGTTAGTATAGAATAGAGAGTACCACATGTGCTTTTTCATTAAAGAAGCGAAAATATCGATGTTAGGTCTTCGTGAAAATTACAGCTATAGATGGCCAATTGTAGCTACAGATGATATCAGCTTTTTAGCATTTTTTGCGCTCTTCAGATAAGGAAGTAGCAACGAGCTGTTAAATCATATTTCGTTGCTGCTGAGATCCTTAACTTTATGCAGTTTAACCTCAATATTAGCAATACAATTCTTGTATAGTTTGCTATTGCAAATAACCATTGCTGGATTGACGGCATGACGCTAGGTCGACAATGTGGCGTTCATCATGTTGTTGAAGCATTTCTCTTTTGTGAGCTTAATATAACAGTGATGGTTATCATCTGCCTGGTATAATTAAGGGTTAGTTCATAAAAATGATCAGATGTAACATTTGGTTTTGCTGATAGTTGTATGGTAGATTTTTTTCATGACATATTATCTCAATAATATTGAAATTATTAATAAAATCGATCATCAGAACATGGCTAACCATCTCTGAAACTCCATGCACTAGAAATAAGTATAACTCCTTATTATAAGAAGTCGCCTTAGTTATATTTTTGATGTCAAGGGAAAATCCCTTGAAAAAAATTCATTGAGCCTCATATAGGTTAATAACTATCTTGGTTAAGAATTCGTTTTGGAGGCTGTTTAGATGGGTAAGATTATTGGGATTGACCTGGGTACAACTAACTCTTGTGTTGCTATAATGGATGGAACAAATGCGCGGGTATTAGAAAACAGTGAGGGTGACCGTACCACACCTTCTATTGTTGCATATACTCAAGATGGTGAAATTCTTGTGGGTCAGCCAGCAAAACGACAGGCAGTGACAAATCCAAAAAATACATTTTTTGCAATTAAGCGTCTAATTGGACGTCGATTTGAAGATGAAGAAGTTCAACGTGATATTTCTATTATGCCTTATAAAATCATTAGCGCAGATAATGGTGATGCCTGGTTGTATGTTAAGGGAAAAAAAATGGCTCCTCCTCAGGTTTCGGCTGAGGTGCTGAAAAAAATGAAAAAAACTGCGGAAGATTATTTGACTGAATCAGTTACTGAGGCTGTTATTACTGTACCAGCTTATTTTAATGACGCTCAGCGCCAAGCAACTAAAGATGCAGGTCGTATTGCTGGATTAGATGTAAAACGTATTATTAATGAACCAACAGCAGCGGCGCTTGCTTATGGTTTAGATCGTGAAGTTGGTAACCGTACTATTGCGGTATACGACTTAGGTGGTGGTACTTTTGATATTTCAATTATTGAAATTGATGAAGTTGATGGTGAAAAAACCTATGAAGTACTTGCAACTAATGGTGATACTCACTTAGGTGGTGAAGACTTTGATAATCGTCTGATCAATTATTTAGTAGATGAATTTAAGAAAGAACAAGGTTTTGATCTGCGCAATGATCCACTTGCAATGCAACGCTTAAAAGAAGCCGCAGAGAAAGCAAAAATTGAGCTTTCTTCTGCTCAGCAGACCGATGTAAATTTACCTTACATTACAGCAGATGCAAGTGGACCTAAGCATATGAATATTAAAGTGACTCGAGCAAAACTTGAATCACTAGTTGAAGATTTGGTTAAACGTTCAATGGAGCCGTTAAAAGTTGCACTACAAGATGCTGGGTTAAATGTTAATGATATAAATGATGTCATTCTGGTTGGTGGCCAGCCGCGGATGCCAATGGTGCAAAAAGCGGTTGCTAACTTTTTTGGTAAAGAACCTCGTAAAGACGTTAACCCTGATGAAGCAGTTGCTATGGGTGCAGCTGTGCAAGGTGGCGTATTAGCCGGCGATGTGAAAGATGTCTTGTTACTTGATGTAACACCATTATCTTTAGGCATTGAAACCATGGGTGGTATAATGACAACCTTAATTGCCAAGAATACCACTATCCCTACTAAACATAGTCAGGTGTTTTCAACGGCAGAAGATAATCAGTCGGCAGTAACCATTCACGTATTGCAAGGTGAACGAAAACGTTCAGGTGATAACAAATCATTAGGGAAGTTCAATTTGGATGGTATTCAAGCTGCTCCTCGTGGTATGCCACAAATTGAAGTTACTTTTGATATTGATGCTGATGGCATCTTACATGTATCAGCTAAAGATAATAATACTGGTCGCGAGCAAAAGATTACCATTAAGGCATCTTCTGGTCTTAAAGAAGATGAAATCCAAAGAATGGTAAATGATGCAGAAGCAAATGCGGAAGCAGATCGTAAATTTGAAGAATTAGTTCAGATACGTAATCAGGCTGATCAATTGGTTCATGGTACACGTAAACAAATTGAAGAAGCGGCTGATAAGTTACCTGCTAATGATAAAGGTAAGATAGAAAAAGCTATTTCTGAACTGGAAATAAAGGTGAAAGGCGAAGATAAAGGTCTAATTGAAGAGAAAATTCAAGTTTTAGTTCAAGTTTCTGCCAAACTACTTGAGTTAGCGCAAAAGCATGCTCAAGCAGATGCAGCTGATGCTGGCTCAGATGCCCAGCCCAAACAGGATGCTAATGTTGTTGATGCTGAATTTGAAGAAGTCAACGACAAGGATAAAGACAAAAAATAGTAGCCCTTAGCGGGCAGAGTAATGGTATTAAGGATTATTTCCTCTGTTACTGAAAACCGAGGACGGGCGTTTGGGGGAACTCTACGCCCGTTTACGTGTGTTAAGGGTAAAATAAATATGGCAAAAAGAGATTATTATCAAGTTTTAGGTGTGATTAAAACCTCTGATGAAAAAGAGATTAAAAAAGCGTATAAACGTCTGGCAATGAAGTATCATCCAGATCGTAATCATGGTGATAAGGAAGCAGAAAGTAAGTTTAAAGAAATTAAAGAAGCTTATGAAATTTTGACTGATTCGCAAAAACGCGCTGCTTATGATCAATATGGACATGCAGCTTTTGAACAAGGTGGCATTGGTAGTGGATTTAGCGGTGGTTTTACTTCTGGCACTGATTTTAGTGATATTTTTGGTGATGTATTTGGTGATATCTTTGGTAGTGGTAGGCGTCAGCGATCTGCTCGTGGAGCAGATCTTCAGTATGAAATTAGATTAACTCTAGAAGAAGTAGTTCGTGGTGTCACTAAAGAGATCCGTATCCCAACTTTAGAAAAATGTGATGTTTGCAACGGGAGTGGTGCTAAACCAGGCACGAAATCAGAAATTTGCTCAACTTGCCATGGTACAGGTCAGATTCAAATACGGCAAGGGTTTTTTGCAGTTCAACAAACTTGTCCAAATTGCCATGGTCGTGGTCAAATTATCAAAGAACCTTGTATTAAATGTCATGATCATGGCCGAGTAGAAAAATATAAAACTTTATCAATAAAAATTCCACAAGGAGTTAATACAGGCGATCGTATTCGCTTAAATGGTGAAGGTGCTGTCGGAGAAAATGGTGCTCCAGCCGGAGATCTATATGTTCAGGTCAATGTAGCAAAACATGCTATTTTTGAACGCGATGGCAATAACTTATATTGCGAAGTACCTATTAATTTTGCAATTGCGGCTCTGGGTGGTGAAATTGAAGTACCAATACTTGATGGTCGGGTAAGTCTTAAAATTCCGCCAGAGACACAAACCGGAAAAATTTTCCGAATGAAAGGAAAAGGTGTTAAGGCTGTTCGTGCTGCTATGACTGGAGATTTAATGTGCCGCATCCTGGTGGAAACACCGATTAAATTAAATGAAAAACAAAAAGGATTATTGAAAGAATTTGGTGAATCCTTGAATGCCTGGCGAAAGTCATGACAAGAATATAGTCTGTGTTCAAAGAGTTTCTTAGATAATGAAAAAAGGTTTTTTGATGATCTGAGCAAGTAACTATACTATGCCTTAATAAATAAGGTTATTCAGTTTGATTTACTGAATAAAATAGATAAATAAAAGATTTTATAAAATTAATTAATTTTAGTTATTTTATTAATTTAAATCAA
This sequence comes from Arsenophonus sp., assembly GCA_046530935.1. Classification (GTDB taxonomy): domain Bacteria; phylum Pseudomonadota; class Gammaproteobacteria; order Enterobacterales; family Enterobacteriaceae; genus Arsenophonus. The sequence continues at coordinate 10,882 of JBHEQW010000031.1, read as the reverse complement.
ATTGTTAATATAATTTATACTAGTTATTAGCATCATCTTGTGTATGCTGGTGATACTTCTGCTATCTGAAGATTAGTAAATCTGTTCTTAATCCTTAAATTTGATCTTCTTTATCAATCAAGTGGTATGGCTTAAACAGGTAAAATCCATTTTCTTAATTTACCGATTTCATCTTTGCTTAGCAAGCTGAAGCAGCTTAAATATCATTGAAAGGTTTGGTTTTTCTTAAACCAGCGTTCTTTATATGTCAGGTTAGGAGGAGAAACTCATTGTCGCAAAAGCCGATTGAACCAGGATTCGTAGTTCTTATTGACTGAAAAGTGCTTTGAGTACGTGAACTAGTAGAATACCAGCAGTTCTTCTGGATATTTCTACAGCTTTTTTATCGCTGGAAGATATTTCTCTGAAACCTTGCTAATAAAACATCAATAGCTTTATTAGCTTCATCATGACTTTTTGCTAGCTAGACCTTCTGGAAGCTCAGCATTAACTTTTAGTTTCATATCTTTTGTGTAGGTGAAATCCAGCATATTACCTATTTTATATATCGATAAAAAAGAGTTTGTGGTTGCAGGTGCTGGAATATCTTTTCAATTACATCCAAAAAACTAATTGGAAGCGTCTTCCATAGCAAGACTGTGAGATACGATTAATCTATGAGTACTTCAATGGCATATAAGAAGTCTGGTAAGTCAGCTTCTGACTTTCTATAAGCATCTTCTACTGCAAATAGCTTATTACGGCCATGATTAGTTCAGTTGATAATGAGTACCATAAGGCAAAGATGATCTTTTTTCTTGAAATAACTTTGTATATGCCATCGATCTAGAAATAAATGTAGCGCGTATATCTTAAAATTAGGCATGAGTGGATACACAACTTTAACCAGATGGCTGTGCTCTTCAAGGCATTGCTGTTTTAGTCTGCTGATGATGCTCTGGCAGAGAGTAGTACAATGAGTTTTTTATTGAGAAGCGCATCAATATGGCTTTGTGAAAATCACATGTGGATATGCCTTGCAGGATAGTTCATGCTGGCATCTCTTAGATGTTTTCGTGCTTTTTAGATAAGGCGGTAGTAACGATTTCTTGCAGCATATTCAATTGATGCTGCCTAACCTTGACCTTAGTAGATCAATTTAATCTGAACATCACCAAAGAAGTCTGTATAGTTCACTTATAGTAAATAACTATTTCGGACGATGGTCATGGAAGGACCGGGCACATCGACAATTGGGAGTTTTAGCATGTGTTGCAGTCATGGCTTCGAATTTAACTTCAACAGCGGTTGCTAGCTTATGAGCTGACACTTTTGCAGCATTATGTATAAGTTCATATAGTGGATCAGAGGTAATATCTGATTTCATGGATGCCTGTGTATGGTAAACTTTTTCATGTATATTATCTTTCTGTTTTTGAAATCACCCATAAAATCAATAAGAAGAGGATATGGCCACAACCTCCAAAACACTATCATTAAAAATGAGCATAACTCTATTAGTATTAAATTAGCAATATAAAAATAAAACCTAGGCCAAATATAAAAAACTAAAATTAGTTATTGCTCACTTACATTTTTATTTAAGAAATATAACTAAAAACCAATGGGATTTGGTAGTTCAACTCGATTTTCTTTTTTTATAAAAATAAAAACTACTTTTTCATGCTATCTACCATATTTTCAGCCTGCACCCAATTATCAAACTCTTCGGCTGTTAAATAAGCAAGTTTCAATGCTGCTTGCTTAAGTGTTAATCCTTCTTTATGTGCTTTTTTAGCAATTTCAGCGCCTTTATCATAACCAATGTGTGTATTTAGCGCAGTAACTAACATTAATGATTCATTTAATAATTTATTTATCCGCTGCCGATTAGGCTCAATACCTTTAGCACAATGATCATTAAAACTAAACATGCCATCAGCCAATAAACGAATTGATTGTAAAAAATTATCAATAATCATAGGTCGGAAAACATTAAGTTCAAAATTACCTGACGCACCACCAATGTTAATAGCAACATCATTAGCTATAACTTGAGCACAAATCATAGTTAATGCTTCAGATTGGGTTGGATTAACTTTACCTGGCATTATTGAACTACCAGGTTCATTTTCTGGGATCATGATTTCACCAATTCCACAACGAGGACCTGAAGCTAACCACCTTACATCATTAGCAATTTTCATTAATGAAGCTCCTAAACCTTTTAAAGCGCCATGGGCATGAACTAAAGCATCACATGTAGCTAAAGATTCAAATTTATTAGGCGAAGTAACAAATGGCTGCCCTGATAATTTTGCAATTTTATTGGCGACTTTAATGGCATATTCAGGATGGGTGTTTAACCCAGTACCAACTGCAGTTCCGCCTAAGGCAAGTTCAGAAAGATGAGGAATGCTCTTTTCGATATGTCGGATATTATGAGCTAGCATTGCTCCCCATCCAGATATTTCTTGGCCTAATGTTAAGGGTGTTGCATCTTGCAGATGTGTGCGACCGATTTTAATAATATCATTAAAAGCATCAGATTTTTGCTTAAACGTAGCTTCTAGTTCTTTTAATGTTGGTAATAAATGTTGATCTAAAGCAATAACAGCAGCTACATGTGTTGCTGTCGAAAATACATCATTAGAACTTTGACTTTTATTTACGTCATCATTTGGGTGAATTAAGCGTTTCTTCCCTCTTTTTCCGCCTAAAATTTCACTTGCTCTATTCGCCAATACTTCATTTATATTCATATTAGTTTGAGTACCAGAACCAGTCTGCCAAATTCCTAATGGAAATTCAGCCATATGCTTACCAGCTAAAATTTCATCGGCAGCTGCGATAATAGCATTAGTTTTATCCTTAGATAACAAACCTAAATCTCTATTTACTTCAGCTGATGCTTTTTTAGTTAATGCCAATGCATGGATCAAGGTAACAGGGATTTTTTCCACTGAGATATGAAAATATTTTAGAGAACGTTGCGTTTGAGCGCCCCATAGCCTATCTGATGGGACTTTAATTTTACCCATTGAGTCTGTTTCAATGCGATATTTTGACATTATAGTTATCTCCTTTAGCATAAAGTAATTGGATATAGATAAGCCGTTTTTACAAATAAACTGATTGCACTTTGAAATCATGCACTATTTTTAATTTAAAATATGATAGATAAGTAAGTTTAAGTTTATTGAATTAGATGTCATTTCTAGGAAAAATATGATTTGTATTATTAAATAATTAGGTTTAGATTTAAACAAATCTCTTAAGACAGTAATTGTTGGCACAATTCTGATTGTACGGCTAAAGATATCGATGCTGAGTAATCTCAAGCTCTTTAGCGGAATTGAAATGATTGCCTTGAATATTCTATGCGCCTATTAAATTGCTTGACCATATCATTCATTTTGGGATGCATCTGCTGGCTAAATTGCTGTTTTATATCAAGTTCTATACATAAATGCTCAAATTTTTATTTTCCTGCTGGCGATAAACATTTTCTAGACAAAAAGGTAGTCTAATAAATTCTTTGTAATTTTCTGTAAGTGCCAGATGGATAGTCATTGGAAATGATCGGTTTAAGGTAACAGAAGAAGCGTCTAGCATTGGGCTAGATTCTTAACCTTGTAAAGACGGATACAACCACCATTGAAAATAGAGGCTGTTTTATAGATACTAAAATATAACGTAGTGAAGTTTTATTTAGTATTTATGAAAAAGATATTTCACATCTATGCATAGATAACCACCAGCAGGCTCCATGTAGCTTTTAAAATGCTTTATGTTCGTCATCTTTGTGCTTTTTTTCTTATCTTACGTAAATTCTCAATCCAATGTCTGAATAAACAGAGATCCAAGCCTGATTAAGATACTATTATGTTCAGAAATTAGCGTATAATTGCAAGCAGGTCGTACAGATGTAGAAAATGTTTTTCACAGAAAAACGATTAGGACTTTCTGATCTGGCAACAGAACAGCATTTGTCGGTAACCAAGATTGGAATGATAGATTTAATCATAAGACTATCTTGCAAAGGTTATTTTTATAGAAATTCATCCTACTGTATGAAGGATTTTTGCTATAGATATTGCCATAAGAGTTATTAGCAAATCTAGTCTATAGCGGATCAAGAGTTCCGCTCTGATATTTTGTAAATCTGTTCTCTATTTTTAAATTGAACATTGTTTATCAAATAGAGAGTTTAAGTATCTTAAATCCTCTCCATTCTTAGCGATTTCAGTTTTTCTAAGTAGACTGGTAATAGGTTAAATAGGATTGAAATGGTGTTTTTCTAAAAGCACAGTTTTTTGTATCACCTTGTTGTAAGAGCCATCACTGTTGCAAAATCCAATTTAATCGCATTCGTTGTTCTTATTGATATATCAGTGCTATGACGACTGGAAGTTGTAGAATGCCAGCATTTTTTAATTTTTCTCCGGATTTTTCATGACTGTAATATATTTCGCTGAAAACCTTGTCAAAAAAATATCAAGAGCTTTTAGCTGTATCACGGCTTTCTTGCTATCTAGGCATTCAGAAACTTAGATTAGTTTATGCAAGGGATAAGAGGTAAATACATGATTTCGTGTATACTTGTATGGTAGGTTTTTCATTGTGTATCTTATCTCTGATCTTGAAATCATCAACGAAACCAATCAGGATGATACAGATGCTATCTTCAAAACTTCATGCAGTATAAATGAGTATGACTCATAACTATAAAAAAACAAATAGTTATACAGATCAAAGAGATTTTTTTCTCATTTCTTGCCAGCATAAAGTTTCATCTCATTAGTGGTTCGGCAATAATCTGTCGAATGATCTGTTGATTCATGCATAAAAATAACTCATTACACTTTATTTCTCCATATATACTCATAGTGATCATGTTACTCTCTCCTAGAGATATTAATTAGTCTGGTTATGGTGATATTGTTGCAAAATCCATAATTCCAGAAAGATATTTAAGAGTCTTACTAGAACTTATATAGCAAAATCACATCACAAGGATAAATGATTTAGTTATCTGTGATATAGCTTGAATAGCTTAATTTTATATCAGTCAGAGAAACAAATAGGTATTGTTTTGAAAACAGTGTTTAGATGAAGTGGATATTGTCTTAGTTGTTTTATCTGTAATAGCTAAAATAAATGCAGTAAGTTGTATTGTTTAAGTATAGGCAATATCTCATCCCAAATCCTTTAAATAGGAGCTATTATATCACGGATGTGAAAAGTTTAAAAAACGTAGAATAGAAGCAGATAAAAGAAAAGAATGAATCGCTGTCTTAATTGCTCGAGATCAACATGGCCATATAAGCAATAAGACTCTTGAAGAGTTTAATACAGAGTGTATTATGTGTTTTCTTGAGACGATTATCAATAAGAGTCCATCCTTATGCTAGGATGGAGCTAAATGATACGAACCTTTGCCAGCTATCATGAAATTAGTTACCATCGCCTAATAAGGTTGGATAATTAGAGAGTTATTGGTAAGTATTTTACTATTTAAAATGTGAACACTTATATCAGCCGATTAAAAGAATAGATGAGTGTATTCCACTGTGTATGGTATTGTAGTTGTTTTATTTATTAAATTATCGGGCCTGTAAAAGATTGTTTAAAATCAAGTACAATAATTGAAATACAGACATAAGTATAAATTACTCTGCGAAAAAAGTAAGAACCTTTTCTAATATAAGCTGATCGTTAACATGATTTTATTTTTGTGCTTTAGCAAAGATAAAGTTAGGATATCTAATAACTCTTAGCCAAAGTAGACGCAGAGGGTCTCTTCTTGTCTGAAGAACAACTCTGATTTTTAGGTGTTTATAGTTGCCTGACTCTTAAGGCTCATCATTAGGATAATTTCCTCTTAACTATATCCCTCAGTAGTTATTTTGCCAGGAATAAATCTATGCAAGGAAAGTTTCTATAATGATCTTATATCAACTAATTATAGTTAAAAATAAATTTTTATTAACTAAGACCAAGATAATATGTTTAAGATGATTAATAGCATTCAATGCTATGACTGGGGAAGTAAAGATGCACTAACTAAGCTTTACCATATCAAAAATCCTAAACATTTACTGATGGCTGAATTATGGATGGGAGCACATCCTAAAGCCAGTTCAATTGTTGAAGATTTTGATACCAAGCAAAAAATATTTTTATATAAACTAATAGCGAGTGATCCAACATATTATCTCGGTGAAAAAATTGCCAAAAAATTTCATCGGTTACCGTTTTTATTCAAAGTTCTCTGTGCAGAAAAACCACTTTCAATTCAAGTGCACCCAGATAAAATTACTGCCGAAATTGGGTTTAATCGTGAAAACGCAGCTGGGATTGCCATTGATTGTCCAAATCGTAATTATAAAGACGATAATCATAAGCCTGAATTAATTTATGCGTTAACGCCTTTCAAAGCTCTTAATTCATTTCGCACTTTAAAAGAAATAGTTAATTTATTTTTGCCGATTGCCGAAGTTTCACCAATTATTCAACTATTTTTAAAGACTCCAACAGAAGCTTTACTTGCGCAACTTTTTAATTATTTATTAAACCTCAGAACAAGAGAAAAGCAAATGCTATTTACAGCTTTAAAAGCTGTTCTACAGAAAGAAAAGAGTGAACCTTGGAACACGATAAAAAAAATGCTTCCATTGTACCCTGACGATAATGGGTTATTTGTCCCATTGTTACTAAATATTATTGAATTACAACCAGGTGAATCAATGTTTCTTTATGTCAGAACGCCGCATGCCTATATTCAAGGTGTCGGATTAGAAGTAATGGCTAATTCTGACAATGTACTACGTGCTGGATTAACTAACAAACATGTTGATATTGGTGAATTATTGAATAATGTAGATTACATTTCCAAATCATGCAATTCATTATTGCTACAGCCAAATATACGCAATAATGAATTTTGTTATCCTATTCCGATAGATGATTTTGCTTTTTCCTTATATCTAGTTATTAATCAATTAACTACAATATCAAACAGTTCAGCAACAATTTTATTTTGTATTGAAGGTAATATATCTGTCACCTCAGAAAATCAAACTATTGATATTTTATCTGGGGAATCTATATTTATATCCGCAGCTGAAAAACAAATTTTTCTTAATGGAAAAGGTAAATTGGCCAGAGTATTTAACTATTAGAAAAAATTAAAATACATCCAAAGCTGTATATATAGTTATTAATAAACCTGTTAGTTGTAATGACTGTTAAGTTATATATTCTATACTGATGCTTCGTAAATCTATTTTCCATCCTAAAATTGACAGTTGTTTACCACAACTGTCAAACAGGTCAAATCTATTTTATGCCATTCTGGATTTTCTGAGCAGACTGTAGAGATTAAATAGCATTGAAATGGTTGTTTTTCTCGAGCCATAGTTCTTACAGTATTGGATTTTGTAAGCTCACTGTCCAAAAAGTTAATTCAATCTGATTGGTTATTCCAATTGACGCCTAGTACTCTGACATGAACTCGTAGGAATTATAAAAGTTTTTCTCGATCTTTCTTCAGCTTATTCATAGCTGCAGCATGCTTTGCTGAAAACATTGTCAACAAAATATCAAGGGTATTATTATCGGGATAGCGGCTTCTTTCTGCTATCCAGGGCTTTTGCAATCTCAGCATTAACTTTCTATTCATGCCTTTGTAGTTTGAAGCTAGCTCATTAGCTATTTTTGTGTACTAAACAGCGTTGATGCTGCCTATCCTGGAATATATTTGCTATTGCATCCAAAAACCAAGAACACATGTATCACGTAGCAAGTCTGTGAGATATGATTAAGCTACGTGCTAGTAGTCTATTAAGAAGTTTAGCCAAATTTATTTCTGACTCTCGATAAGTATCTTCGAACACAATTAGCTCATTACCTTAATGTTTCATGTACGCCAATAATAACCAGCATGAAAATCTGATCATATTGCCTGACCAGTATGGTGGATATATGGCATTTCAACAGAAATAAAGATAGCGTATATCGCTTAAATCATGGAGGCTATCTTGTATGCTATTATTCAAGCAATTGCTGTTTCAGTCTGTTAATCTAGTACTCATGAGATAGATTATCTGCTTTTCACCTAAAAGCGTGCCATCTGAGCTTTATAAAAATTACAGTTGGATATGCTTAGCCGCTATATAGCCATGTGGTATCAACTCTTACTACCATTTTTGCACATTTCAGATAAGCAGCTTGCAACTAGTTATTTGAAGCATATTTAGTTGATGATGCGATTTCCTGACCAACTTAGCCACTTTAATTTTAATGTTTTGTCACTACCGCTCTGTATAGAGTTTGCTGTGGCAAATAATTATTATGGATGAAATTTATGTAATTTGTTCAGAAGTGATATCTAATTTCACAGATATTGTATGGTAGACTTTTCATGGCATATTAGCTCTCTGTTATTGAAATCCTTCATAAAATCAATTATCAGGATATCAGCCTCGCCATCATTTCTTAAAACACAGTATATACCAGAAATAAGCTTAACTCCAATTAGGCAAAGTTGTGGGGAGTACATATAGACGTTGTATATTTAAGCGATTATAAAATAAACTGCCATCTAGTATATGTGTAATTAGATTTACTAATTGAGATATCTTTATTATATCAGTTGTAATGGTATCTAATAGCTCAATAAGTTAGCAATAGTCTGTTCTTCATAGCTGTACTTATAATTGCTGGCTTTTGCTGTCAGCATCAGAATATCCATGAAGCACATTAGCTATTAAAATTACATTACTCTGTTGTTGTAGGTAATTAACAACTCCTCTATATAAATAAGACATTATTTTTTTATTTTGTGCTTAGAGCAATGCCATGTACAAAAAGTTTTTTAACAGCTTTCACTATTTTTCAATATCATTTACTTCCTATTATATTATCGTGGTGAACAGCTACAGAACCATACTCATAAGATAAAATTTTATTAATTTCTTAAGAATGATGTAATGTTCTGTAATTAGATGCAAAGCATCATTATTATAATGCGTCACTTCAATGTTTTAAATCTTTGCATAATAAATTGAGAATGGCCAGAATGGCCCCATCACGATAAAAATCCAGCGTTTTTTGTTTTCATCGATATTTTTAAACAATAAAATTTGGTTCATTCTTCTCAGAACTTTCAAGCAGATTTATGATCGCATTATGGTTATCAACGGTGGCTATAATCACTTCAATTTAATCTATCTATCAGCAAAGGCCTGCGCCACTACAGCTTTATTACTATTTCCAGCGTTAACTTAAAACCGGCCATTATCTACAATGCATTCTAGTTCATAATTAATATCATGAACTTCAGTAGTTAGTTGTACATTTGGATTGTGGTGGGATCTGCTGGATCTAATCCATAGATATCAGTTAATAATAGTAACTTGTCGGCATCATCTAAAGCTAAAATTACAACCAATCCCTATAAATTATCATTATCAACAACTTTTATTTCTGTTGCCACAACATGATTATTATCATTGATAATAGGAAATAAGATAGTTGGCTAATAAAGCTTGTAATATATTCATGCTCTGATAGGTAACCGTTCGTGATCTTTAATATCACAGCTCGTATTAAATAATATTTGATTTATATGAATACAATAAATTAAAAAACTACTCCAACCATTCCAAAAAGCTGAATCAGATGACTTTGCAAACAGCCGAGAACAATTGTTTTAAAGCAATTGTTTTAAAGTAATGTCGGATAACTTAAATGCGCTTGAACTAAGCAATAATTTCCACAGAAATTAAAATGATAATGTAGTGGCCTTTTTATACTGCTGTGCTCTTTATCATACTAACTCAATAATACGAGCTTGATCCAAGAAACGTGATATAACTATTAAATACATTTATTTCTAATTTTATGACTAAAGTTTAGGTGATGTTAATCATGCTTCTGCTATTAACTCTCTATAAGAATAAAAATTTAATCAATAACTTTAGCAAGTAAGAAATTTTATGCTACCTGGCATAATATAATTTTAATAAATTGTTATTTTTACAATAGCTATAAAACAACATAAGCTATAAATTAATTGCAATCATTTTAGAGGTAATTGTAGTTAATATTGACTTGAATGTATTAAGTAGTCACTTAAACGTTTAAGCAATTTTTGCAATGTCTTTTTAAACAATTTTATGGTTATAAAATTGAATAGCTATTTAAGTGAAAAGCAAAAGCTATTTCTTATTTCTTTGATTATAAATCATGTTACTTTACTGCATTTATTGCAACTAAAGTTTCAATTTATATCTATTTTTTTTACTTAGTGTAGTAATTTTAGAGATATTAACCATATTCTGGGGTTAGCTTAATAACTATTAGTTTTTTTATTTTATACATTTTCTGACAAAAATTCTATTGGATGTTTGTTAAGTTAATTGGCGATAAAAAGTAGCTATTTCTCACTCAGCATGTGTTTTTGTGTGTCTATAGATATGGGAATACTTTGATTAAAAAAGTAACCATGATTTTTTTTGATTTTTTACGAACATGCATCATTTATACCGACTTTATAGACTTTTGATAATAAAGTGTCTCATTATATGATTCGACAAGAAACCATAGTAATAAAGCATCTTAAAATGCTTAGCATGAATATGGCTATATAGCGCTCGATCATCTATTTTTGCCTTATGGTTTTGCTGCCGATACTACTTTTGGTTTTGTGGCAATAGTAATGATGAGTAACTACCTCCTTCCATCTCCAGGTAATGCTGCAGTTTTGATACGGATGCCATGGGAATATAAAGTAGATGTCGGAGGCATTTTAGGCGATGCTAGATCTGTTTTATATTTTTAGCGAAGTTCACTTTCTAGTAACGTCTGGTTACTGTGCCCCTTCTTCATGTAACTCTGT
>JBHEQW010000030.1:0-21856 GCA_046530935.1 Arsenophonus sp. | reverse complement strand
ATTGGTATGGTTTGATGTATTTGATTGGATTTATTTTCGCTTTATGGTTGGCAAAACTCAGATCCAGCAAAGCAAATGGCGGATGGACGGAAAATGAAGTTGAAAATCTCCTCTATATTTGTTTTTTAGGTGTTTTTATTGGTGGGCGTTTAGGCTATATTGTATTTTACAATCTGCCAGCTTTCTTGAGCAATCCTTTGTATTTATTTAAAGTTTGGACAGGAGGAATGTCTTTTCATGGTGGCTTAATTGGTGTATCATGCGCCATTTGGTGGTATGCATCTAGAACACGTTGCAATTTTTTCAAAGTAGCTGATTTTGTTGCACCATTAATCCCATTTGGATTAGGCATGGGACGTATTGGTAATTTTATTAATGGCGAACTTTGGGGACGTGTAACATTAGACACCAAATGGGCAATGTTATTTCCAGGTTCTCGGCTAGAAGACATTCAGATTGTTATTCAAGAACCTTATTTATTACCGGTTTTAGAGAAATTTGGTGTATTACCACGACATCCTTCACAACTTTATGAGATGTTTTTTGAAGGAATTATTTTATTTATAATTTTGAATTTGTTTATTCGTAAACCACGCAAAATTGGTAGTGTATCAGGATTGTTCTTGATTGGTTATGGCGTTTTACGTATTATTGTTGAATTTTTCCGTCAGCCAGATTCGCAGTTAGGGTTATTTTGTGGTATAAGTATGGGACAAATTTTGTCAATTCCTATGATTATTATTGGTATTTTTATAATGATTATAGCCTATAAGAAAGATAGGCAAGGACATTGTGCAAATTATTTAATTACTTAAAAAGGTATCATACTATGATGTGGACGGCACAGAGAGATACAATTCTTTATCATGGAAGCTCATGATCTAAGTCTCTTTTTACTATGAGATATGTAAATTTTTTAGGAATTCATAAAAATACCTTTGAATAAATCTTCTAGAAATGAAGAACCGCCAGGTAAATCATAAAGCCAACACTCTACTTCTATGTATTATACTATCTGATAAGATAACATCAGAAGTGCTTTATGATCTCCATATGTGGAGATGGCATGATAGAGCAACTAAATTTTTTTGATACCAAATCAAAAAATGGTATCAATACCAATACACAAATTCTTCGGTTTCTAATTTTTTCTCAACACGTAGAATTATCCGGCTTTAATCACAATTATCTTGAGTTTTAAGCAACGTCAAAACCAACTCGATAATACGTTGGATTCAACTGCATTTAAGGAGATAAATGACTAAAAGTATACTTGCCAATAAATTCATCTATAGAGATCTAGGAATAATCTACGTTTATTATACACAAACTTGGACAAATACAAATATAACTGTACTGATAGACCTGACAAATGCAGATGGGATGACAATTTCTATTTTTTTGCAATAAACTTAAATACTTCTCATATGGTAAGTTACTTAGATGTATCCACTACTAATCCAAACTAAACTCCTTTTCACCATTGATGAAAAGCTGGAATAACTTTATTGAAAAACACTATAACTATAATAGTATTAACTCATGGATCTATCTGTCGAGAGAATGCTTGACAGAGGCACTTGTGCCAATATTGGTGTATTCAGTATTACTGTTTTGCCTCTACTAAATATTCTAATAGCTGTTTTTTCTGGCAAAGCTGTAAGTTATATAAAAGTCTGAAGTTCATGCGGCTTCAAAGAGTTACCTAGTAGTGATTAGCACAGTATATGTGTATTTTATCCGAATGCTATTAAAAGTATAGTGCTTTCACTATGTGAAAGCTTATTTTAGCTTTTTTCAACAATAACTAGTTGTTATTCAACGCTATAGTTCTCGCTGTGGCAAACTATCATCCTGCGCTATGCTAAAGTGAATCCGCAAACATGATATGGAAATTTGTATCTTCTCTCTCTCTGACTTGCATATTTATGGTCAACAACTTAATTAATATCCTCATGATCATATCTACGTTACTCTGTGGTTTGAATGGATATTAAACATACCATATGATCTGAACGTTGTTTTTAAAAAAACGCTTAAAGAAATCTGATTAGGCGTTGTATCATACTGCATCGACGTCACAGCTAGGAGAGTTTATTAGTAAATTTAGTGTATGACTGTAAATGGGCCATGTCGCCTCTGATGCTTCGGGAATTTGTTTTATATCCTTAAATTAGACATTATTTACTATCACTTTCTTTTCAGCACCTAAAATTCTCTTATCTTATTCTAGTGTTTTGAGCAGACTGTATGAGCTTAAATACAATTGAAATGCTTGTTTTTTCAAACAACAGTTCTTCGCGCGTTGAATTTGTAGCCTTATTGTTGCAAAAGCCAATTCAATCGTCTTCGTTATTTTTATTGAGTTGGTGGCAGTGTGTGCTGACAAAAAGTTGTAGAATGCCAGCAGTTCTTCTTCTTGATTTTTTCTCCAGCTTCTTCATATTTGCAGAATACTTCGCTGAAAATATTCCTAAACAAAACATCAATGGTTTTTATTATCTGCATCACAGATTGCTGGTAGCCAGACTCTCCTCTAGAGCTAAGCCTTAACTTTCATTTGCATGTCTTTAGAGATGATGGAAGCATATTAGCTTTTTTGTGTAAACAACATCGTTGATAGTGCGTGTATAGGAATGTCTTTGCAAATTACATTTTAAAAATTAAGGTATTCTGTTCCCTAGCGAACATGAGAAATGCGTTTAAACTTATAACATCGCAGGCCATTGAAAAAATTAAGCCAAGTTAGCTTCTAACTCTCAATAACTACCTTTGGCAGCAACTAACTAGTTACGTCAATGCTCAGTGATGCGGATAATGAGCAGTAGATAAATGGGATTATATATCCTGATATAACTTGTTTCTGCTATCTGCCTAGAAATGAACGTAGCGCGTGTATCGCTTAAGTCACACAAGCACAGCTTGTGCTCTTCAAGTCATTTTTGTTTCAGTCTTCTGATGGTATTTGGCATATACGCAATGTGCTTTTTCAGCAAGAAGCGCGCACAAAAGCTTCATAAAAATTACCAGTAGTAGATGCCTTCTGTTAGGTATAACCAGCTATGATAAGAAGCTTTAGAGGTTTTTTAAACGCTTTAGATAAGGCGCTAGAAATTAGATATTGAAGCATATTCTGTTTTCACTGTGATCCATGACATTAAGAATTTTAATATCAACATCACCAATATCAGCCTATATAGTTTACTCTGATAAATAACTGTTATTGAGTAGAGGACGCATTGGTGGACTAGCTTGCCTAGAAGGCAGCGTTAAAACCATGTTGTGGTAGAATGGGCTTTGATCTCATCTTAAACAGCGTTGTCTATCAGCTAACCCGGCACCATTACAGATGAGTTCATATAATGAATTAGGGTTAATATATTATTTCGCGGATAGATCTGCTCTATGGTATTGTAGACTTTTTTATGCCAAATAATTTCAATGTCATTGAAATTATTTATGAAATCAATCATATTGGATATACTATGTTTTCCGAAACTCATATAGCAGAAAAAATATAACTCTCACAGCTATGACTTGATAATTTCTAGTAGTCTTTTTGGTCTGCTGGAGATATCTAAGCTAGGAAGAGAAGGCAATGGTAGCGTTATATAAAGGCATAGTAGAAGAGATATTACTGGAAAGCGCACTTCTCTAAAAATATGAAAAATTGGAGTGTCATGAGTTGAAACACACTGATCGCTATCTTAATAAACACCACCGGTATTATGGTCAAAATTTCTGCATTAGTGAGTTTGATGACTGGTTATAACTTATTACCAATGTCCATTAGATTAATGAGTATCGTCAGTATAGCTTGATGCAGAAAAGATGATCTACAGCTATATTGGCCCTATTCCGTCTAGGCATTTTAAGATGCTGTACATTACTATGCTTTCTTATCGAATCGCAAACAGCACACATTATTAGCAAAGGTATATTAAAGGACTCTGAAGATAACAAATTGAAAAAATTGTAAAAACTCGGATTCTAAGCTTTCTGATGAAAGAATTTTTGCGCACAGAATCGTAAAAATACATTCAGTATTCCAAACAGGCTGCTTTTTTATTAATGTTCAACTCTTGCTAAACTGGCAATGTAATTTTGTTATCGAAAAGAATGCATAAAATGGATAAAAAAGATGGTTAGTAAGCAAAGGCTAGGGTTAAATATTTCTAATATTAGTACATTAGGTCGAAGAATACACACTTCGATAAAATCTAAACTTATAATAAACAAAAAACTGATTCTATCTATCCTTTTTGGAAATAACGGATAGCTTTTGGTTTTTCACTTAAAGAGTAATTGAATTACTAACTATCAAGTCAGAAAAGAGCAAGTATCATCAGATTTTTATCTGGTTTTTTATTTATAGAATTAAATAAATAATAGACTCTAAACGAGTAATAATAATGAAACAATATCTGGATTTATGTCATCGTATTATCGATGAAGGTCAGTGGGTAAAAAATAAACGCACTGGTGTTCTGTGTTTAACGGTTATTAATGTTGATCTTGAATATCATGTTGAAAATAACCAATTTCCTTTAATTACTACTCGTAAAAGTTTTTATAAAGCGGCTATTGCTGAATTATTAGGTTACTTAAGAGGTTATTCTAACGCTGCACAATTTCGAGATATTGGTTGTAATACATGGAATGCTAATGCGAATGAAAATCAGGTATGGCTCAATAATCCGAACCGTAAAGGTAAAGATGATATGGGACGGGTTTATGGTGTTCAGGGGCGATCATGGCGGCGGCCTGATGGTACTTGTTTAGATCAGGTACAAAAAGTTATTAGCAACCTTTCGCTTGGAATAGATGATCGTGCAGAGATAATCACTTTTTATAATCCAGGTGAATTTGACTTGGGCTGTTTACGCCCTTGTATGCATACGCATACTTTTTCTCTGTTAGCTGATACTCTGTATTTAACTTCATACCAACGTAGTTGTGATGTTCCTTTGGGTTTGAATTTTAATCAAATTCAATGTTTTGTTTTGTTGGCGCTCTTTGCTCAAATCATGGGTTATAAACCAGGTAAGGCTTATCATAAGATAATAAATGCTCATATTTATGAAAATCAACTTTCAATTATGCGAGATATTCAGTTGAAGCGTGCTCCGTATTCTTTAGCTCAGCTTCGCATTAATCCTGATATTAAGACATTAAAAGATATTGAAACTTGGGTAAGTAGTGATGATTTCGAAGTAATCGGTTATCAATATCATGATGCAATTAAATATCCCTTTACTGTATGATAATTTTTATCGATTACTGTAATCATCAAGATAAGACAATATAACTTCTCCAACAATCACTATCTTAGAATCTTAGAAATTCAATACACTAGAAATAAGTATAACTTTATATCACCCATATTAGAAGGTAGCATTGTTTTTTGAATAATTCAGTGTTAACTTTGAACTAATCTTTTATAGACTACAATGGAGTTTTAGTGCACAATATTGATTGTGATAATTCCTGATTGTACAGATAAATATATCTATGCAGATTGATCTCAATCTCTTGAGCAGAATTAAAATGATAGCTTTACAGCCCATTTTCTATACGATCATTAAATTTCTCGACCATGCCATTCGTTTAAGAATGTATCGGATGGCTAAGTCGTAGTCTATACCAAGCTATGTGCACAAACTGGTGAATTCATATTTTTTAGTTGCTGAACGTTTTTGTAGACCAAAAAGGTATTTTGTGAGTTTTTTGCAATTATCTATAAGTTATACAATGGCATACCAATGTAAAACATGCTCAGTTAAGATCACCAAAGAAGAATCGAGCATTTGTCCTCGATCTTGGCTTTGTAAAGACTGATAAAAACTTATCGATTGGACTTATACTATACCTACGAAAAGGTAACTTCCTAAAGTTTACTGTAGCATTTGTGGAAGATAATTTTTCATTATAAGTGTAATAACTATGTTAGTAGCTTTTAAACGCTTTTATGGGATCGCCATGGTCCTGGTCTTATAGTGAAGTGGTTTCCACATGCATTATTTTATGCAAATACAGCATCTTTATGCCTGTGTAAATAGCGATCCAACCAAGATAGAAATACATAGAGGTTCGGTTCAGAAATTTGCGTACGGATTGCTAACAGATCGACGACATGAATAGAGAAAAAGTTTTTCGAAGAAAAACAGATTACAGCTTTCTGAGTTTGAAACAGCGTCATCAGCAAACGACGTTGTATATGACTGTGATCATCAGGCTATGCTAGCAAAGGTTGTTAGTGGAAATTCCTTATAGTGTATAAAAGATTTTTATAGATGTTGCCATGAAAAACTAAATGCTCATATAGATCAAAAAGACTCTTTCCTACACTCCATGCTAATATGCCAATATAAATGTGTATCTCATTAATTGGCTGGCAAAAATTTATCGGATGATATTGGTTCATATGCATTGAACTAATTTATTCCGCTTTATCCTACCCATATTATTATAGTGAACATATTATCTGCTTGAGACAATTTATATGAGTGTTATAGAATGATATTCTTGCAAAAGACACGATTGCAGGAAAACATTTAATAATCTTACTGCAATTCCTCTTGCGAAACTACATCAATATGATAAATAGTTTAGTTATCTTCTATGTATGATGTTGAATAGCTTAACTATGTACTGGTAGTAAGTGAACCAAACAGGCATTAATTTAAAAATAGCGGTTAAAATAATTTCACTGCTTCCTTAGTTTATCGTCGATGCTTAACATAAATGTAGTAAGTGGTATTGTTGAAGTCGCCAAAATATTTTTTCATAAATCCTTTAAATGGAAGCGTCATATCCCACATATGAAAGCCAGAAACAGCAGGAGAGAAGGAGATACAAGAAAAAAAATGAAATGCAATCTTATAATTGCCAGAGAACGATAGAGTTTTATGTGTTTGATAATATTCTTGCAGAGTTTAATGCATAGTGTGTTAGCCGTTTTCTTGATGTGATCATCGATAAAGAGTCCATCATATCATCAGATTGAGCTAAATGCTATTAACGCTTTTCTAGCAAGCATAAAATTAGTCATCATCCACTAATAAGGTTAGATAATCATATAGTTATTGATAAGAAATTTAATATTCAAAATGTGAACAGTTATATAATGGGATTAAGGATGTCTGAGTATATTCCTTGGTATATGGTCGTTTTATTTACAAAATTATCTGGCCTAGAGAATATTTTTTAATACTACAACAGTTAAAATACAGAGCTGACTAGAAATTTCTCTGCAAGCAAAAAAAACAAGCTTTACCAACATAGCGGGTCATCAGCATTATCTTAATTTTTACTTTGCAACGCGAAGTTTAGATATGCTATAGCTTTTAGCTAAAGTAGATGCACAGACTCTTTTTGGTTGCTTAAATAGCAGTTGTGATTTTAGACGTTGTAATTGCCTGACGATGGAGGCTCATTATCATGATATTTTGCTATCAATTATATCCATTAGTAGCCATTTTAGCATGAATGGCTATTGGTAAGGAGGTTCTGATAATAATCTAGACCAAACTAGTTATATTTTATAATCTATTATTTACTAGAATAAGTAAAGTATTAGCTATCTTTTATAAATGCAGGCTGGAAAAAATACTTTTTCTCTTCCCAGTGTAATAAAGTCAGTTTTCCTCCCCAGCAACAACCAGTATCAAGCCCATAAATACCTTCAGGTGTTCCCTTCCCTTTAATGGAAGCCCAATGACCAAAAATAATGGCATATTCTGCTGGTATTTTTCTTGGTAGATAAAACCAAGGCTTTAAAGGTGGAGGTGTATTTTCAGGTTTATTTTTCCAGATCATATTTAGTTGACCATCAGGAAAACAATAACGCATACGGGTTAGGACGTTAGTATTAAAACGTAAACGGGATAATCCTGTTAGGTTTTGTGACCAGTTGTTCGGTACATCACCATACATATCGTCGATAAACAAAGGATAGATATCACTACTAAGTATAGACTCTACTTCTTTAGCGCACATCTGAGCTGTTTCTAAATCCCATTGAGGTGTGATCCCTGCATGTGTCATGATGATTTTTTTTTTATTGTCAACTTGTAATAATGGCTGGCATCGTAACCAATTAATTAATTCATTAGCATCAGGAGCTGTTAATAATTTTTTTAGTTTATCTTTAGGTTTATTATGGCTTATATTGGCATATACACCAATAAGATGAAGATCATGATTACCTAGTACTAATCTGACAGATAATCTTATTGTTTTAATGTAACGTAAAACTTTGAGAGAATCAGGCCCGCGGGAAACAAGATCACCTGTCAGCCATAAAACATCCTTTTGTGGCTCAAATTTTACTTGTTTAAGAAGTGCTCTAAGTTCACGATAGCAACCGTGAATATCTCCTATAAGATAAGTAGCCATAATTAATTTATAAGTGTTGGGATAGCAAGACGAAAGACTGGGATTTTAACATAAAAATTTTTACCACTATTATCTATTATTACATAATGGCCTTCCATGGTTCCCATTGGTGTTTCTATAATAGCCCCGCTAGTATAACGAAATTCAGCGCTTGGTTGAATGATAGGTTGCTCTCCTACGACGCCATGTCCTTGTACTTCAGTACGTTTACCATCACTATTAGTAATTAACCAATATCGACTGATTAATTGTATCGGAGTACGTCCAAGATTGCGAATAGAAACAGTATATGCAAAAACAAATCTTGTTTCTTCTGGTAAAGATTGATTTTCAATATAGACACTTTGAACTTGTATACAGGTGTTAGGTTCATTTAGCATAGTGCCCCCAAAAGTTTGTCACTATCAGTCAGGATTTTAGCTAATCTTCTGGCTAAGTTGCAATAATTTTCTACTGAAATATTTTCAGCGCGATAATTTAGATCAATACCTAATTGTTTAAAATCATCCTCGCCAAATAAATAACTTAAACTATTACGAATGATTTTTCGTCGTTGATTAAACGCCTGTCTAGTAACCAGACTTAATAATTTGACATCACAAATAGGATAAGGGTTTAGTTGATGAGGTATTAAACGCACGACAGCTGAATCTACTTTTGGCGCTGGCGTAAAAGCTGATGATGGTACAGATAAGATAGGAATTATCTGACAATAATATTGTGCCATAACGCTAAGGCGACCATATGCTTTAGTATTTGCTCTTGCAACTAAGCGATTTACAACTTCTTTCTGGAGCATAAAATTTATATCATAAATAGCATTAGCATAACTAAAAAGATGGAAGATTAAAGGTGTTGAAATATTGTAAGGGAGGTTAGCGAACACCCTAAGAGGTTGACCTTTTTCTTTCGCTATTGCACCAAAATCAATTGTTAGTGCATCATTTTGTATAATTGTTAGTTTAGGACTGAGCGCAGGATGCGAAGCTAAACGAGCTGCAAGATCCCGATCTAATTCGATTACCGTAATATTTTCTATATGCTTAGTAACAGGTAATGTTAGGGCACCTAAACCAGGACCAATTTCAACAATAGCTTGATTGGGTTTTGGGTTAAAAGCAGTAACAATATTGTCAATAATAAATCTGTCAGTTAAAAAAATTTGCCCAAAACGCTTACGGGCAAAGTGTCCTTCATGGATTAGTTTATTCATTGTTATTTTGTATCATGGTAATAGCTAATTTTAAAGCGGTTATAAAACTGTTAACATTTGCTTGCCCTGTTCCTGCTAGATTGATCGCTGTACCATGGTCAACTGATGTACGGATAAATGGTAATCCTAAAGTAATGTTTACTGCGTGACCAAAACCTTGATATTTTAGCACAGGCAGACCTTGGTCATGATACATAGTTAAAATCACATCAGCTTGGTTAAGATATTTTGCTTGAAATATTGTATCCGCTGGAAAAGGGCCATAAAGTTGCAATCCTTCATGACATAATTTTTTGATAACTGGGATGATAGTATTGATTTCTTCATATCCCATATGTCCGCCTTCGCCGGCATGAGGATTTAATCCAGAAATATAAATAGCTGGTGTTTTAATGCCAAATTTATATTTTAATTCATTATTTAAAATATAAATAATTTCTTGTAGACTCTGAAAAGTAATTGCATTTGGAACCAATTTGAGAGGTAAATGAGTTGTTGCCAGCGCAACACGCAATGTTTCTGTCGCTAACATCATGACAACTTTTTTTGTTTTGCTTTTGTCAGCAAAAAATTCAGTATGCCCAGTAAAGGGAATTCCTGCATCATTAATAATCCCTTTATGGACAGGGCCGGTAACTAATGCTGAAAATTCACCAGTTATACAGCCATTACATGCGCGGTTAAGTGTTTCTATTACATAATCGCTATTTTGTTTATTAAGTTGGCCTGCTTTAACCGGTGCGGATAGTTTTATCGGTAACACTGTCAATGTTTTTATAGCTTGCTTGTTATTCTGCTCTTCAGGCGAATAGATGCTTAATTCTAATTCTAAACCTAGTTGATCAGCTCTAGTTATCAGCAGGTTTGGATCAGCACAAACAACTAATCTAACTGGCCAATTTTTTTGAGCTAGTTGGATCAAAAGATCTGGACCCACCCCGGCCGGCTCACCTGGAGTGAGAACGATAGTATTAGTTATTTTTACCATAAAGATTACTGTGTATCACTATCATTAAGAATTTTTACATAGGCAGATGCGCGTAGTACTTGCATCCAAATTTGTGCTTCTTCGTTAAATTTACGATTGAATAATAGACGATAGGCATGATCTTTCTGTGTTATATCTGTTTTATCAACTTGGCGAGTATCTTCTAGCTGAATAAGATGCCAACCAAAAGAGGAGTGAATTGGTTGACTTATTTCACATTTATTTAACCGCATTAGACCATCACGAAATCCTGGATCATAAACATGAGGCATATTCCAACCAAGTTCACCACCATGTAATGCAGAGCTTGGATCTTGTGAGTATTTTTTAGCTGCTTCAGCAAAGGTTATTTTTTTTCTTTTAATTTGCTTGGCAATTTGTTGTATTTTTGCATAGGCCTGTTCGTTATTCATAACAGGTGAAAGTTTAATCAGAATATGGCGAGCTTTTATTTCTGTGACAGAAATAAGCATATTCCCAGTTTGTATATCATTAAGTTTTAAGATATGAAATCCAAGATTAGAACGAATAGGTGCAATGATATCACCTTTTTTAGCACGCTGAATTCGTTGAGCAAAAATAGTTGGTAGTTTTTCAACTTTGCTCCAGCCCATTTGCCCTCCTTTTAAGGCATTAGAATCGGCAGAGTAACTAATGGCTAACTCACCAAAATCAGCGCCTTCTTTTAATTTTACCATAATTTTATTTACAGTATCTATTGCTGATTGACTTTGTTTATTAGTTGAATTTTTTGGTACTGGGATAAAAATATGGCTTAAATCAGCAGTAATATCCTGGCTAGCTTGTGAATTAAGTTGGGCTGCTAGTGAATCTACTTCTTGCGGAAGAATCCTGATCTGCCGACGAACCTCATTATTACGTACTTCTGCGATTATCATTTCCCTACGAATATCGTTACGGTAATTTTGTAAATTGATGCCAGCTATCGATAACCGTTGTTTTAGTTTGTCAATCGTTAATCCATTTTCTGCTGCAATATTGGCAATAGTAACATCAATTGCTTGGTCAGGGATTTGGATTTGCATTCTTTCGCCTATTTGCATAATAATTTTGTCAATGATTAAGCGTTCTAATATTTTATGACGTAATGCATTTTCATTTGGAGTTTGCTGTCCTGCATTTCTGGCGTTTATTTTTACGATATCTAGCATATTATCTACATCGCTTTGTAGAACAATGTCATCGTTAACGATTGCAGTCACTTTATCCAATTGTTGTGGCGCTGCTAGCGTGGTAGTGGTAGTGCTAAGTGTGAATAACAAGCCAATAATAAGTTTTTTCCAATAATTCATAAAATTCTCATTTTGTTCGATTATATCAAAGTTTGTTCCTATTTTAAGTTTCTTCTATTTGATAGATGACAATATCAATTTTATTAGAAGGGTCGTTGATAATCTAAAATATTAGTAGAAAGCATATCATGATTTTCTAAGTTAGGATTATTATTTAAGCCTCTTAGTTCCACGTTGATTGACCATTGATTATTATAGTCACTGCTGAAGTTTTTTTGTTGCCAGCCAACAATTTTACGCTCATGGCCTATATTAATTGACCAGCAGCAAGTACTATATTGTAAACCAATTAATCTACTGACAGGTTGATTTTCTTTTAAATCATGAGAGTAAGAGCCAACAAAGCTCCAGTGATCACCTAAAGGCCAATTCACTACTGCCCCAATTTGAGAAATTTTTTTTTGAAATGTTGGCGCGTTTCTAATGTTTGCTTTAATATAATCGAGATCGAGAAAGCGGTAATTTATCTGAATTAAACGATCTGAATCTAGGCGATATTCTGTCAGAATATTCCACATTGTAATATCACCAAGCCGTCTATCATACTGAAGTCCACCTTTTAGTCCCAAGTTATCCGTTAATCGTAAATAAGCATCACCTGCCAATAATAATGAGCCGCTATTACTTTTATTTTTAATAGATAAATTAGAATCTTCAGTTCTTGGTTGCTCAAAATAATATATTTGTCCGATAGAAAAATTAAAACGTTCAGTCAATTCTTTATCATAAATGCGTGTACTAATACCGGTCGTCAATTGATTAGCTGAAGCGATACGATCTAATCCACTATAGATGCGATTACGGAATAAACCGTTATAGTCAACATGTAGTAAGGAGGACTCATAATTATTAATATCACTTTGGTTGCGATAAGGCACATAAAGATATTGAACTCGAGGTTCTAATGTTTGTACATAATTGCTATTTATCAGCAGGTTGCGCTCAAAAACTATTTGTGCATCAGAAGTTACTGATGGTAGAACACGAGTAACTTGTTTTTTTAGCGTGCTAGCGAGGTTAGATGGGATCTTCTGATCATAATAAGTTGCCATCACCCTTATGGTATTATTAATAGTGCCCCAATCATTTGCTAATGGTAGGTTCAGTTCTGGCTCGATATGTAACCGCGTCGCATCAGGATTATTGGCTCCAACACTGGTAATACAGGCTGCTTGTATATAAGTTTTTAGATCAAATGGGCCAAGATCATATTTATAATAGTTGAGGTGTAATTGAGGTTCGGTTTTATAAGCCTTACTATTAGATGAATCTATAAAAACCTGAAACTGTTTATGTACTAAGGTTCCATTCCAATTAGGTTGGGCATAACCGATACTAAATTTCTGAGTAGCATAGCTGTCAGTACTATTACCATATGTAGATATAAAATCAGTAAAATATTTTGGATCACTCACTTTGGTATAATCAATATTAAAACGCAATACTTGATTCAGTACGCCAGAATGACCCCAATATAGAAGCCAGCGATCATGACTATTATGACTGTGATACTTGCCACTGTTTTTATCTTTGATATAATTACTGTCGTGTTTTAGCCAATCAATAGCAACAGTACCGCTGCCAGCAATACTCAGATAACGAAACTTAGTATTCAGTTTTATGCCACGAAAACTCATAAATTGTGGTGTAATGATTGCATCGTAGTTAGGAGCCATATTCCAATAAAATGGTATCGAGAAGTCTAATCCTGAGCCTTTAGAATAACTACCATTAGGTAGTAGAAAACCAGATCGACGCTTATTACCAATCGGTAATTGTAAATAAGGGGTATAAAAAATCGGCATATTAGCAATACGAAAGCGCGCATTCCATATCTCAGCAAGTTGTTCTTGTCTATCTAAAATAATTTTAGAGCCAACAACGCTCCAGCTATCATTGCCTTGGAGGCAGGAAGTAAACATGCCTTTTTCTAAAATGGCATAGCGATTTTCACCGCGCAATTTTATTTTATTTGCATAGCCGCGACCTTGACGCCCTATCATCAAGTAATCAGCTTTTTCAATATCAGTATCTTTATTATTTAGATTTGACCATGCTTTTATCCCTTTTAGGATGATTTCTGGATTATCATAATGTACATTTCCTGTTGCGACTACCGTACGTAATGGTTTTTGGCTGTTAATCTCAGTTTGGGTTAATCTAACTTCATTTGCTGTGAGAGTCTGGTTACCTTGTTGAATATTTACATTACCTTTATATTCGATTGAATAAGGATATTTAGCAGCGACATCTTTTGCAGTGATATTGATTGGCAGATCATTGAGATTGCCTTTCATGATGGGTTTGGTATATACAGGTACCCCTAGCATGCATTGTTCTGTTAGATTAGCATGGGTCTGTTGGCTATGAACAGCTATTAAAATCATGGTGGCAAATAGTGTCGGGTGAATTTTTTTCATCATTTTGTATGTAGTTTCTTCATCGATATTATCGTGTAGGCAAAAGTTCAACAATTAATGTACTTAATGGCTCTTGTCTGTATAAAAGCATCAGTTATATATTCAGTTTATTAAGGACAGAGTAGAATGAGTAATATAATAATGCAAAATTATACTCAGGAAATTGAGGAATTGAAGAATTGAGGAATTGAGAACTTTATGCGGTATTGTGGGAAAATTATTGGTGTTATATTGGGGATAATGTATAGCAGTCATATTTTGGGTGTTATCATTGGTTTCATTATTGGTCATGCCTATGATAAAGCATCAGAAAAGCAAAATTTAAAGAAAAATTGCACCAAAAAGAGCCGTCAAGCACTTTTTTTTATCAGTACATTTCAGATTTTAGGGCATTTAACGAAAGCAAAAGGCAGAGTTACTGAAGTTGATATTAAACTAGCAACTGACCTGATAGACAGAATGCAGTTACATGGTAATGCTATAATTTCAGCAAAAAATGCATTTAGAGAAGGAAAAGATCAAAATTTTCCTTTAAGGCAAACTCTGAAAAAATTACGTCAATCTTGTTTTGGTCGATTTGACCTTGTTCAGATGTTTCTGGAAATTCAAGTACAAGCTGCTTTTGCAGATGGAACTTTACACCATAATGAACGAAAAGTATTATTTATTATCGCAGAAGAGTTAGGTATTTCACATAATCAATTTGAACAATTCTTGCATATGATGGAAGGTGGTCGACGGTTTGAGCATAGTAGTAAATATTCTCATGCTTCTAATCACTATCGGCATACTACTCAAGGACCAACATTAGTAGATGCTTGTAAGGTTTTAGGTGTGCAACCTAATGATGAACAAACTAAAATCAAACGTGCCTATCGTAAATTAATGGCTGAACATCATCCAGATAAATTGGTTGCTAAAGGATTGCCAGCAGAAATGATGGAAATTGCTAAACAAAAAGCACAATCAATTCAAGCCGCGTACGATTTGATCAAAAAAGAACGTCACTTTAAATAGTTTACAGTATTAAACATTAGTTTTAATTAATTTATATTTTGCTAAAAATCTACTTTACAAGTGAAGTGAATAGGTAATCCAAAATTTAAATGAGTAATAAACCTCTTCTTCTGCATCTAATTATATAAATGAAAATAGTCTAGTGCAGATTGATGGGCATAAAATTGATCAGCAATGATAGGTTGCCCTACTTGTCACATCCAGGAAAAAGGCTATGCTTTTTTTTGAATAATTCAGGTTTAACTTTGAATGGAATCCTTCATAGGCTGTAATTTGGTTTTACTACCTAATAGTGACAGTGGTAATTCCTGATTGTACAACTAAACATATCGATGCATAGTAATCTCAACCTATTTAATAGAATTGAGATGATAATAGCTTTCTAGCCATCTTCTATAATTATCATTAAATTGCTTGACCATATCATTTGGCTTAGCATCCTGCTTCGGCAGCATGCTAAGTTGATGTTATATACCAAGACTTTATGCTTACACAAGAAAATTTATGTTTTCTGGTTGCCAAACGTTTTTTGAGATTAAAAAATCTCTCTGTAAATTCTTTGTCATTCTCTGTAAATAAATACCAGATATAGATCTCAATTGGACATGCATGATTAAGATCAAGTAAGAAGCGTTGAGGATTGGCTGCTACTGTTGGATGATATGCTAAAAAAGTTTAGCACTATAGATATCCGCAAAATCAAATATTATCTATACTCCATTAGATTAACTCATCCGTAATAGTACCATGCAGCTGATAACCACAGCTGTTAATAGTTAGCTCGAAGCCATGCTGCGGATAACATATTGAAAACATGGCATTATCAACTGGTATCATGCTGCGTCGTCTATAATAGTTATTTGCCACAGCAAACTATACAGACTGGTACAGGTAACAATGTTGAGATTAAACTGCCTAAGTTATTGTGTCTACGCAGTGATGCCGGAATATCATTAAATAGCTCGTTGCTATAACCACCTTATCTAAAGGCTGTAAAAAGCAGTGAAGAGTTACTACACCAGAAGAATTGATACACTATATGTTATATCTGTTAGGCTACCTCCTCAAATGATTTTCATGAATCCATAGATGTCCTTTTTTGTAAAAAAGCACATATCTTTCTCTGCCAGCACCTATACAGTCAGTAGACTGAAAAAGCAATAGCTTGAAGAGCAGAGGCAATAGCCCCACCTGTATGATGTTAATGAATATGCGCTACGTTTATTTATTGGTAGATGTCATATGACGCTACTATCAGGCAAGATGATTGCTTTTGCCTGCTTGTGTTATTTATTGAAGTCACTTAGTATGGACCTAAATAGCTAGTTGAGGTTAAAGATGCTTATCAAGAGTTAGAAGAAAATTGTTACCAGAACTTCTTAATGGCTGCTAGTATGGGCCTTAACTGTACCTTCCATGCTTGTTACTTTATAGATGTTACAATTGCTTTTTAGAATACAATAGCAAAAAATATTTTCGGATACGCAGGTACAACGTTGTTTGTTACAGACAAAACAGCTAATGTACTAGCTTCACTACCAAAAGGCATGCAATCGAAAGTTAAGGCTGAGATGTGAGATCTATAGCTAGCATATATTCGTGATTTCGCTAATAAAGCCATTGATGTTTTTTTGCAAGGTTTTTAGAGAAAAATCCTGCAGCAGATGAAGAAGCTGGAGAAAAATCGATAAGAGATCTGCTGGCGCATTCTACAATTTTTCAATTGTAGCACACTTGGCCGTCAATAAGAATAATAAATTTGATTGAATCGGCTTTGGAAGAGTGAAACAACGAAAGCAAAAGGCCCGAAGAACTATTCAAGAAAAACAACCATTTCAATGGTATTTAAGTTGCTACAATCTGTTCAAGAAAACCAGAACCAGGTAAGGAGATTTGATCTAATTTTGGTCCTGCTTGTAAATAACATCTAATTTAATGATGAAAAAGAAATTCATCAAGCATGATAGTGGAATGTAGCATGAGAATCATAGATAAGATTTACTAATAGCACTATTTCAATACTTATTTAGTATCTAATATTATCTATAAACCATTAATTAATAATTTGATCATTTTATAAAAATATAAATTTTTTGAAGAGTGATTTGATTTATTATATAGAAAATTTAATTTTCTATTATGCCAATATTGGTAACTTAATGAATATTAGTTTAATCGCAGCAATGACGATGGATCATGTGATTGGTTTAGAAAATAATATACCATGGTTGTTATCTGCTGATTTAGTTTGGTTTAAACGTAATACGTTAAATAAGCCAGTTATAATGGGGCGTATAACTTATGAATCTATAGGTAAACTTTTGCCCCAACGTTTGAATATTATTCTTAGTCATACTTATTCGAGTAATGATAATGGTGTTGTTTGGGTTAACTCAGTTGATGAGGCGGTAGCTGCAGCAGGGAAAGTAGAAGAAATAATGATTATAGGTGGTGGGAAAATTTATGAATTATTTTTGCCTATAGCAAATCGTCTTTATTTAACATATATAGATGTAGAGGTGATTGGTGATACCTATTTTCCTGCTTATCAACCTGATAAGTGGGACTCCATATTTACTGAATACCATAAATCGGATGATAAAAATTCTCATAATTATTGTTTTGAGATATTAGAACGCCGCTCATAAAGCTAAATGAAATAGCTGTGGTAATAAAAAAATCAAGAGTTATTAGTAAGTCTGGCATATGCTGCTGATCAGCCTACATTCTACTATCATACTTGATGAATTTCGTTTTCATCATTAAATTGGATGTTATTTACAACCAGGATCAAAATCATGGTAAATCTCCTTACCTGGTTCTAGTTTTCTTGATCAGACTTGAGCAACTTAAATGCCATTGAAATGGTTGTTTTTTTTGAACTATAGCGCTTCGAGCTTTTTGCTTTCGTGGGTTAACTCTTCTTTCAAAGCCGATTCAATCAAATTTATTGTTCTTATTGACGGCCAAGTGTGCTAAATTAAAAATTGTAGAATGCCAGCAGCTATTATCGATCTTTCTCAAGCTTCTTCATCTGCTGCAGGATACTTCTCTGAAAACATTGCAAAAGAACATCAAGGGATTTATTAGCGAAATCACGAATATATGCTAGCTATAGATCTCACATCTCAGCCTTAACTTTCGATTGCATGCCTTTTGGGTAGTTAAGCTAGTACATTAGCTATTTTGTCTGTAACAAACAATGTTGTGCCTGCGTATCCGAAAATATTTTTTGCTATTTTATTCTAAAAAGCAATTGTAACATCTATAAAGTAACAAGCCTGGAAGGTACAGTTAAGGCACATACTAGCAGTCCATTAAGAAGTTCTGGTAACAATTTTCTTCTAACTCTTGATAAGCATCTTTGAGCGCAATTAGTTCCTTATGGACATGCTTAGTAACATAGATAATTACCAGGAAAAAAAGGCGATCATCTTACCTGACATAGCACAGTATATTGTATATGCCATAACTCCAGAAATAACTATAGTACGTATTGCTTAAATCATGTAGGGTAGCATTACAAATGTTATTTAAGCCATTGCTGTTTCAGGATGCTCACGGTGTACGTACTGGCAGAGAGAGGCTATATGATTTTTCACCAAAAAGGATACATATTGGTTCATAAAAATTACCGATGTAAATATGCCTGTGTGGGCAGCAGGCACAAGATATAGTTTAGCAACTCTTCGCTATTTTTTACATGCCTTAGATAAGGCTGTATAGCAATGAGCTATTGAAGCATATTTAGTCGCTACTGCGCGTGGATCCAAATCCTAACTTAGCCAGTTTAATTTTAATATTGCCAATACCAGTTCTATATAGTTTTCTGTGGCAAATAACTGTTACGGACGACTTGGCATGACACCAGTCTACAATGCGGCGTTTTCAGCATGTTTATCTCAGGATGGCTTTGAGCTTAATCCACTTAACACTGCTGGTTATCAGCTACATGGCACTATTACGTATAAGTTTATGCAAAGGATCAGAGGTAATATATGGTTTTTCGGATATCTGTAGGGTATACTTTTTTAGTATATCATCCAACAGGATACACGCTAACATCTTAAAAACTCTATATACTAAAATAAGCATAACTTGATACCGGATGCAGTTAACTGCTAAAATTCGGTCGATACGGATTTGCTGATTTTTGAGCTACAAAAATAAGCCTTAGACGCTACTGAATGTCCTTGAGTCAGCTAAGACCAGTTCACTTGTCGAGTGTAACGCCTGTTAGTAGGCACTGTTGAGATCTGTCTTAAATAAGATGCGCTCATGCACAATTTATAAGTGGATGATGGTATGATAGGGATAGATATTTCATGCCAGTCGTGCCATTGCTGTTTTGGTGGTTTGTAGTGAAATCTAATCCCTTTGAATATCATCTCTGCCTAAAGATTGCCATTAAGGAATTGGATGGCTGCTCATCGCCATTGTTGCCAAAACCATTTAGCCGGCTGTGCACTTGCTAAGTTAGTTGCTTTTGCACACATAAATTGTCTGTTGCGACGATATTTGGTGCAAATAGCATGATGGTATTGCTTGTTTTTAGTATGGCGTTTTTTATCTGAATCAATCTAATTATCCTAGATGGTTAGCATCAAGGTCTGTATCGTTCCAACCACGATAGATATTTAGTGATTTTCAGTAATGCTCAATAAATGTTTCGTCGGCAAAATTTACCAACCGTTTATCAGTATATGTTTTGGGCTGGTGGTCAATCTTGGAATACACCGAGTCAAAACACCAGGCTCATCGCCGTTTGTATTCAGTAATAGCATTACCTGTTCACATAAATTGTGAATCAAGTAATCCTTGTTATTCTGACTGTTTATAGAGAAGTAATTTATTTGATACTTCTTGTAATATTCAGGAATTTATAGGACCAATGGGATTTCTTGAGATTAAAAGCGATTTTTTTATTTGATAGCAATGATTAAAAAAATAAACAATTATTCATCTAGAAGTAAAATATTTGATAGCATTAAAAATGGATTTTAATGCCATTTAAATTCCAATTACAAAAAAATTTTAACTTGACTCAAGTATGATTTGAAGCTCTGGATCTGATGTTAGTATTAGACTATTCTACTTTTAAAATGCTTTTTCCGTTAGTGGAACTGATTTTAGTTTTAGATTAAAACTCTTAAATTATTCTTCTGATATTTACTATAGCTACAAAGCGACTTGTTTTGTCTTCCATTAGTTTAAGTGAGTTGATGGTTGTCAGGATCAAGAAACACCTAAGTTGTGTTTTCTCGTTATAATGGCTTTTAGTGCACTCAAAATGGCATTAATATCTTCTAACTGACTACCAAAGCAATGGATTATTCTTCTCGGCTGGTTCTTATTCTTTGCTAACCTAATTTATTAGCCACTCAAGAGATAGTGATTTTTTTAGCTATTTTCTAGTAGATTTATTTAAATGTACGCTTGAACCATCTCATCGTGGTATTTAGCAATCTTCTGATGGCTGCTATATAAAGGTCTTTTCTTCTATAAAAACTGTAATTTATGCAAAAAGTTTTCTTTTCGCTGTTAAAAAAGAAACAGGATAGTTTATGTATTTTTTTATTTGCATGCTGATAACCTATCATTTTTAATGATTAAAAAGATCAGTTTTTTTAAAATAAACACAAAATATTGAGATAATTCTTTTTTCAGCTCTTGTGCCATTTTATAAGCATGGATAACTTATCCGGCTTATTTTAACAAATAATCTTTTAAATCAATCTAATTATGCTTAAAATGAAGTTTTAAAGCGTGATTATTAGTGCTAATATATTTGTAGCTGCTGTGCATCTACAAGTATGTCTATGTTTGCAAATGGAAGGAAGATTATTGCTTTGCTAGCATAGCAATTTATAAGCATGTCTGTGTTTCAACTATTTTAGTTTCAAACAATTTTCTAGATATCAGATAATTTGCTAAATAAAATGACCATATACCATGGAATCTAGTCAGGTATTTTTTTGTTGGCGGATATAACTGTTCATATTTTGAATGTAGAATTTTTACCAAGAAATTTATATTAGGTGATTGTGATTAATTTTCATCCTTGCTGGCAAAGCATTTATACCATTTATTTTCATCTAAGTAAAGTATGGGCTTCTTTAATCTATGATTAGGTCAAGAAAAGGAATAAGACACTCTGCATTAAACTTTTTAATAATCTTATTGCTCAATGAGATCGATTCCGAGCGATTAATAGTAAAGAAATTGAATTGCTCTTTAAGTTAAGAGCAAAGCCATCCTTTTTTACTAAAATGAGGAAGCATTCACTTTACTTGATCTATTTTAAGTTAAAATTTCATCAGAGTGTATATTCTTTGGGCTAATGCATTAATTTTAGAGATATTAAGCCTATATATTTGTTAATAAGCTTTATATTTTTATTTTTTGCCTTCTTCTTGATAATAAATTCTCTACCATTGCTCAGCGAATTTTAGCTAAATAAAAAGTATTTTATTGCTACACAGGATGTATTTGTACAGGGATTTGTGCG
>JBHEQW010000029.1:0-5519 GCA_046530935.1 Arsenophonus sp. | reverse complement strand
ACCAAAGCTATCCTGCTCCCAAACCTCTATTTTCTGATAACTGCTAACTCGTTTTTGTGGGATTGCTTGCCAAGCCCCTAAATAATCGAGTAATTTTTTACTGGCTGCATTAATAGCAGACACTCTGAGTGAAGGCTCTTGTTGCGGATCAAATTGATGTTGCAAAGAAGAATGTTCAATAACGGCAATCTTCATGCCACATCCATGTAGTCCACAAGCCAGAGCTAGGCCAACCATGCCACCGCCAACGATAACCACATCAAAAAATTGCATAGTTAAAATATTCCTTTTTAAATAGCTAGAGATAAAACGATGATCCCATTGCTTTGTAGGCTAAAACGTTACGAATAAGTGGTAGTGTTTCCATTGCAATTAATCCAAAATTACGGCCGATATCAAAAATTAGATGATTATTTGAAAATAAATGAACTAGATTATCGGTTAACTTTATTATGCTTTGACGATCATCTCTGCGTTGCATTTGATACTGCATAAGAACCGAATAAGCTCCTATATCACCGCTATGACTTGCTACTTCATTAATTATATTGGCAAGGATGATGACATCACGCATGCCAAGATTAAATCCCTGACCAGCAATAGGATGTAAAGTTTGTGCTGCATTGCCAACTAAAACTAATCGATGAGTAATTAGTTTTTTTGCTTGAGAAAGTAACAATGGAAAACAGTAGCGCTCGCTAATGGCTTTAATTTCACCTAAGCGCCAGCCAAACCATTTTTGTAATTCTGTAATAAATTGATCATCACTCCACTGCATAATATATTGCTGGTTTTTCAATGGATGACACCAAACCAATGAACTACGCCCTTTAGACATAGGTAACATTGCCAATGGACCATATTTTGTAAAACGTTCAAAGGCTTGCCCATGTGGTGCTTCGCTAGTTAAAATATTAGTAATAATTGCACATTGTTTATATGATGCTCGCTGCCATTCAATTTGACTGGCTTTGCCTATCATGGAATTACTGCCATCAGCAGCAACTAATAATTGCCCGCTTAAAACTTTATTGCTCGTTAATTTAACTGATACATGCTCAATAGTGCGCTCAAGATCAATAACTTTATCAGGACAATATAATTCAACACACGGTGCCTTTTTAAGTTGCTCAAATAAATAATTTCCTGCATCATGCAACTCAACAACATAACCGAGTGCAGCTATGGAATAATCTTTTGCGTATATATTTACCTCGCTAACATGCCCATATTCAGAAACATGAATATGGGTAATTGGTGTGACATACTTATTTAATCCGTGCCATATCCCAATTTGATTAAACTGTTGGTAAGTGCCATGAGCCAACGCAACTGTTTTGGCATCAAAACTAGGATGTGTCTTATTAGGTAACCTGGCTTCAATTAATGAAATTTGCACCTTTCCCTGATTGAATGCCGAAATAGCAAGTGCTAATGATGCTCCTATCATACCACCGCCAACAATAATCACTTTCATCGCTTCAAATTCCATGCTACTTATCTTGTTTCATCAGAAACTCTATCTCATCAGGATCTTTAATAATAGCTGCTATCAAGTTTTCATTAGTTTTTTCAGAGTTCACAATGTTATTTTCAATACTGATATTAATTCCTTAATAATCTTCAGGCATATTATCATGCTGTACAATATAAAGCTCTAGGTAAATGTTCAATACTATGTCAATCCTCTAACAGACGACTGCGATTGCTTCTATAATCATCAATATCATAGACATCAAACATTAAGCCGTGAATTAAACTATACATAAACATAAAAAATGCAGGAAGCTTTACTTTATATGAGTTTATTTAGCTCACCTGAAAAAGACTCCACTTAATTAAACCTTCGATCGTAATTTTTATTACTGCCGTTATCACTTTATGAATACTAACCACCAGTGTAGTATAAGGTTAAAGCTGTATTTAGTGCCGTTAATATAATCGCATAAATTTTATGGGTGCGGTTGACTGAATTTTTTATTAACTGGAAAGGTACGTGTAATATTACTGATAGAGCCTTGATATTCTCCGCTTAGATCAACTAAGACTAAATCGCAAGTCTTCGTCATAGCATCATTTTTGTGTAATATAAAATATAAGATGTGATTTTAGGCCTTAACTAGCAAACTGATGTTTAATTTTTGTAGCTACCTGATGTTTATACATATTTGGATTGTAAATTTGTATAGTAGAAATCTTGCTATATTTACGTATTATAGCAAGTTATTCAGGTGAATTTAATCATTCCATTTAGTGAAACATTGAGCGTCAATCAATTTAAATAAATTGAGCTTTTAATTTTTATCGATCATCTTGCCTTATCCAATTAAGAGCTGCACCAACGATTTGATCTGCGATTAATTTATATTGATGATGATAAATAACGGCTAAACCATTTTTAACAACTTATAAAATTGTTGATCAATTTTAGTAAACGGTAATGCATGATTGACGAAAAATTTTACAATTTCATTTTTCTACAATAAACAACCAGCAACCAATGTTTTTCCAATTGCTTGATAATGCATATGATTAAATAAGTATCTTCTCATTAGAAGTTTCATTAGAGTTAATCATAACTAATACTGCTTCAGGTTTGATAAAGCCAGTTAAATAGAGAAAAACACTGTGTTTACGATAAGGAAATTCACAATCTGCATTTTGCAAATAAGATGAGATGGAGCGTCAAAAAAAATAGCATGCTTGCATTGATGGCGGTGTAGTGCTATAAATTAATAATTTATGACTAGGAGATGTTGTATGTAAACAGTTGTTAAGTCATCCCTTTGAGTTATTAGTAAATCTTGTTATAGCTATCAAGCTAGTGTTCCAGTATAATGCTTTATAAATCGGTTCTCTATTCTTAAGTTAGAAGTTGTTTGCCACAAAAATAAGCAGCTTAAATAGCATTAAAATGGTTGTTTTTCTCGAACTACTATTTTCTTCTCGTGTGTCGATCGCATTCATAATCTTACATTGTCGAAAAACTTAATTTAATCGGATTCGTCGTTTTTATTAATGGCTAATGCTCTAACTTGAAGTTGTAGAATGGCAGCAGTTCTTATTAATCTTTCTGCACTTTTTCATAGTGCTTGTGTAGGATGATACTTTTTTGAAAACATTCTTAAAAACATTAATGGCTTTATTAGTAACATAATGCCTATCTGGTAGCCAAACTTCCCACAGCTCAGCATTAAGTTTTGGTTGCATACCTTTTTTAGAGTGAAGCCAGAATATTACCTGTTTTGTCTACTCAACAGCGTTGGTGCTGCGATCCATTATATTAAGCACTTTAATTTCAATGTTGCCAATATCACTCTGTATGTGGTTCGCTGTGATAAATAAGAGTTACTGATAGAAGGCATGGATGCACGTTGACAATGTATGGTTCAATATATTGTTGCATTATGTGCTTAAAAGTTATTTTTAACAGCAGTATCTATGCTGCTGCTTGGCACTATTATGAGTGAGTTCAGGAAAGTGAGAATATGTAATATCTGCTTTCTAGGATATCTGTATCTTGCAGGCTCGATTTTTCATGGCATATTATTTCTCTGTTATTGAAGTTATTGAAATCATTCACGAAATCAATCAGCATGATACGCCATCCTCCAGAATTTTTGAATTTCCATCAACAGAAATAAGCATAACTTACATGCCTTTTCATTCAATAGATTAAATAACAAAATAGGTAAGAATATTATGCCTATTAATGTAATGCTGGTTTATCGTTTTTTTTTGTTTTTATTTTTAGATCTTTTGCCTCTATAAAAGTTATAAAAGAGATCTGAACTGCAACATTAATATAATTAATGATTGCTTCCAATGCCCCTGTTCTAATTTGTTTTGATCATTATTTTAACATAACCTAATATGCCAATATATTAGGTAAATGACTAACAATTTCTTTTAATTCTTTTTTCCATTAACTTAGGTCGTATAATATACAAGCTTAATAAAAATATTTAACCAAACCAGCGAATGGCTATTAGCTCCATTAGATACCTGATTATTTTTAGGTAATAAGAAATTAAAAATAAAATCATTATTTTCTAAAGAAGATTATAAACTCATAAAGTTTATGTACTATGTTAGTTATTTTTTTTGAAAAAAGAAAATCTATCAATCGTAATTAGCATCAAAAATTAATCCACTAATTAAGCGGCACATTTTTGCAGCTGTTTAAACAGATATTATTTTATTGAAATAAATACTCCAATAGCTTTATAATTAACTAAAGATTTCTGTATTGTCATTTTCCTCAGTTATGTTAACAACATTGATATATAATATGTTAGCGTCAAGGACGCAGGAGAGTATCTCTATACTAACTAAGTATATAAATTACACATATATTATTTATAGTTATTTTGATACCATGAAAGTAATTATAGCCAACGAAATATTATCAGCATATTTCGTCTCCTCAGATAATTAGGAAGGTATAATGACTACACACCCTATTGATATTCAAATTTTAGGCCGAACATTAAGAGTTAATTGCCCAAAAGAACAACAAAATGCATTAAAATCATCAGCTATTGAGCTTGAGCAACGGCTAAAAGATCTAAAAAATCGAACTGGTGTCACAAATACAGAGCAACTTATTTTTATCGTCGCTTTAAATATTTGCCATGAACTTGCGCAAGAAAAAAACAAAACACAGGACTATACTGATAACATGGAACAAAAAATCCGCGTATTGCAACATACGATTGAAGATGCATTGCAAGAGCAAGCGCGCATTACTGGGCGGACAGTTGCTCCATTAGAATAAAACCGATAAATAAAATAGGCTATGTTGATAAAGGTTGTTGGTAGAAATTACTTATACTGTAATGAAGAGATTTTCCTACAAAGGTTGACATGAAAAAGCAAACGCTCATACATGTCAAAGAAATTCTTTACTCACCAACTCCAAATATAAAGCTGTACCTCATTAGTTAGCTTAGCGATAATATATATTATTATGTTAATTCATGTATTTGAGCAACTCATTCAACTTTATCACGCCAATGCGTTATGCTTATTTATAGTGTTGTTTAGATGTGATTTTCTATAGGTCCGGTATCCTGCTAATTGATTTTGTGAATTATTACAATAATAGAGAAATAATATGCCATGAAAAATCTAGAGTACAGTTACATATATCCTATAAAGCAGATATTAGATATGCCACTTTTCTGAACTCATCCATAATAGTGCCAGGCAGCAGCATAGATAACTGCTTTTGAAAATAACTTCAAAACCCATACTGCGACAACAGACTGAACGCTGCATTGTCGGAAGTGCATCCATGCCTTCTATCCGTAATGGTTATTTGCTACAGCGAACTTATAGAGACTGATATTAGCAATGTTGAGATTTAAGTGCCTAATGTTAGTGATCAGAGTGACAACGTAATATGCTTCAAGAGCTCGTTTGCCACCATAGCGGTAAACTGCGATGTGGCATATATATCCACCAGTAATTTTACGAAGCTTTTAAGGCGCTTCTAGGTGAAAAAAGCAGATAGTCTC
>JBHEQW010000028.1:0-21708 GCA_046530935.1 Arsenophonus sp. | reverse complement strand
CTTTTTTGTTACATGATTAATCAGACTTATATTTAATATAATAAATTTTATAAAACTAAAGGAAAATTAATTATTACGTAATAGGCAGTAATTTTCAATTCTTCACTAAATATAAAAATAAATAACGGCTATATTATTAGATAAATAAAAACAAATAGATGCATTAATATAATTAACTATTTCTTAATAGAACTATTAAATAGTTTTTTCTAAACTTGTAATATTGAGCTACCAATTAATGTTGAAGGCATTCCAAGTATATCCTGTAGAAGAAAATATAAACCTAAAGTAATTATATTAAATAAAGACAAAATTTAAATACTAATTAAATGCTGAAGATAAGTTATTAGCTATAACTCTTGAAACTAAATATTTTAGAAATGTTTTATAGAATTTAGTTAAAGTAATTATTTTATTTCTTAATATTTTTGTTACTAATTTTTATCTTTCAAAATACTTTTTATTAATTTAATTAAAAATTGAAGTTATATAATAAGAAATTAATTTATTAGTGTATGTTTTTATTAATTAAATACATAATTTCAGTATGGTTAAAAATATAGGTTTGATAATAATTGAGTTCTTTAACTATTTATATTTTTTAATTATTTAAATATTAAAATAAATTAAATAGCCATGTAAAAATACAGATAATAGCATAAAATATAACTAGAAATCTATCTATTTATTATTTAGCAATTCAGTTAAATACTCATTTAACATAATTTTCAGTAAAATAAAAAATAATAATATAAAGTTGATAACAAACCATAACAAAATGTATTTATCGCACATTTATCTTTTTTGTGCAAAATGATTGCTAGTTCATATATAGCATTATCAATACTCACGAAAATAGTTGTTTTTTAAAATAAAGAGTGCCAATATACCAAAGTCTTCTTGGATATAAATCTTTTTTCAGTAGAGGCCTTTATCGCTATATGTTATTGTCTATACAATAGTTTTTTGCTTGTTATTAAAAGTCACTACATTACAAAAAATTTTAGTTCATGGCATTATTCTGTTAATCACAAGGAAAAACCTTTTAATACCTGAACTATTTTATTTTCCATCCTCTCTAGTAAATCTTGATTATAGGCAAAGTTGATTGCTTTTTTACTATCGCACATCAGCAATTTATAATTTCATTGAGTTATTGGAAACCGAAGCTTGTCTATTTAAATGAATTAGATAATGAATTGCTTGTATTGTAAATGAGGAGGTAGGACGATGCTTGCTCAATTTTTAATTGAGTTTGTACTAACTTATAGTTTTCCAGTTAAGTAGTATTTTGTTCATAACACTCCTATTATTATATCTTTTAATATAAGAGGTTGTTATTATGCTTGGTTGATTTAACATAAAATCATAGCGTTTAGCGACTTGTTGGAAAAGTTGCATTTCTTCAGCAAAAGTTTCTAACTTTGCCAATAATATCTCAGTTTCCAAAGTATCAAAAGGGCTATTAACACAAACAAACACGTAGATGTTAATAATGATAATCCTCTCCATCAAGAGCTTTAACTTAAACGCGTTGATATAAGCAATAACTTGTCATTAAATTACATGAATAATTCCCTATATAGATCGCATCAAAACTTTATGATACTTAATCGAATTTAAAATCTTAACATATAGAAGAAAATGATATCAGAATAATCAGTTTTATGTTTACCGTAGCTCGGTAATGCATATTTGGAGCTTCAAGTTTTTGTAGATCTAAATTAGAAGTTTTATGGCATACATCAATATATATACTGGTTTAGCGTCCAGTAGAGACCAACAGTTTCTTCGGTTGCTATAGTATGAGAAAATCCTGTCGTGATTTAAGCGCATCACCGTAACTAATAAACTAAACGCCATTTGAGCAATCTATAATAAAATTATATGAGTACTATTGGTTTCACACTAATGCAA
This sequence comes from Arsenophonus sp., assembly GCA_046530935.1. Taxonomy (GTDB): domain Bacteria; phylum Pseudomonadota; class Gammaproteobacteria; order Enterobacterales; family Enterobacteriaceae; genus Arsenophonus. The sequence goes on along the minus strand of JBHEQW010000028.1, from coordinate 19,791 downwards.
TATTTAAAGCTAATATTGCCATTGGTTTTTATTCTAATTTAGTAATTTATAGTCAACAAGACTATATTGACCATGGAACTAGTTCGCCATGAATAGTCAGATAAATTTTATTTTTAATACGCGTTTGCTAAGTGTTCAAAATTAATAAATTTTATTATTTTTCTCTTATCAATTTTAATTTTTATTATCTGTTTTATATTTCAATGCGTTGAACTTTATTATCTCTTAAATACATTTCAATACGTTGAATTTTATTCTCCCTTAAAGTGGAGTTATTGATTGTATATGAACAAATTGCTTCAGCATACCAAACTTAATGAATAGCATCTAACTGGAATAGCATCTAACTGCTCAAAAAAAATTATTCATCTAGCTTAGTCTGCTTAGATGGTATATATTAACTAATAACGTATAGAGGCGCAGCATCTTTAATTCACTATTCTGCTCTCCTAAACAAATAAATGCAAATTGTCCGATGTTTTATATCCAACAAACAATATTGCAATTACCTCATAAAAGTAGCTCCTTATTTTTAATAAGAGTATTTTGATATTGGTCTTTGCTGTAAATCAGATCAGATCAGAGTTAGTTAGGATTATAAACATTGATAATATCCTGCTACTCAGTCTATAAAATATGCTTCCTTAAAGTAAGCAATTATAAATAGATACATTATTTATTTTAAATCTTACAATCATTTTCAATGAAAACTTCATTTACAACAAAAACATTTTTGTTATAAAAAAATTTTCTTTTATAACTTTTTAAGCATAGACATATCTATACAGAGTCACACTTGAGTTCCATTGTCTGTTTATACCCCACAATAACCTGCTTCGTCAATAATAGTGCTGGGATGCTGATAAAAGCTCATAATATATCAACATAAAATTATTTAATTAATTGAAACAAAAAATAATCTTCTTTTGTTTTAGCTTTAATGGGTAATGTAGACATTATTGTATTGTCATTTTCAATACAGTAACTTGCATTATACTAAAAGTATAGCAACGTCATGCTAATATTTCTTGATAATAGCTAATGATATGTAAGTGAGTAAACTCTTTATAAGACTTGATTTCTTAAATAATGAATAGTAATTGATCGATAAGTTATTTGTTTAGTTTTAACTTTAACTACTTTAGGTAAATCTTTAGCATCTATATATAAGAACTAACTAACTCACGCTTTTTTATATTTGAGATAATAACCAGTTGCTTTTTGTTTGTTAGTATAATGCAGGTCATTTTTTCTAACTTACCGGATATTATAAAATGCAGCCTAAGCATATCAAAGATAATGTACCACAAAACCCAATCCTACAAATATTAGTAGCAACTTAAAATGATTTAGAGTACTCACATTTCAATTTTCCCTTGTAGCATTTGCTGCTGCAGCTAATATAAGATATAAGTATGAATAATATCATATTTATTTGCTATCTTGTTATCTTATTTATAATAAGATAGTTTTCAACTAAAGCCACTTCATTAAAGTATTCTACTTTTGGAACAAAGAGGTTTTTTCAAAAAACAACATCGCAACAGAGATGTAACACACACAGTTATATGTGGAATATGAAAATAGTTTAGTGAGCATATTGCGATATGAATCTAATTTCATAGCTGATTTACGTTATAAATGATGGAAATAAATCATAAAAACGCTTAAATTCAGTAAAAAATTTGATTTATGATATCAAGGATTCAGTTAGAATTTTTGATATCATAAAGCAAAAGTTAATTCATTGTTCATTTTTATACCCTGCTTTATATAAGTAAGCACAATATAATCATACATTGTACTATGATGCTTTGCATCAATTAAAAATTTTTTCATAAAATGCAACCAATTAACTTATTGACATTAAAATATCACGCTTTAATTACATTTTATACTAGCTTGTGACAAATTTTAGGAGTCAGTATCCGTATTCGAATAAGTAATTTTGTATGGATTTTAATCAGTTGATGAATAAATTTATCATGATTAGTTGCTAAAACAAGAGCATAAAATGAAGATCAACTATAAGCAAAGAGTTTGCATTTTTTTATTCAATAAGATTCATTATAATTCCACCACTATAGCAGTGGTAGTTTCCACCTTATTAGCATTTTATTTATAAGTAAAACTTAATAATATTTTTCTGTTTTTTTATTGCTTTACACTATTTATTTATAGACCATCAATCAATTTATTAAAAACATATTTAGTCAATAGCACCTTGATTAATTTCACAAGAAAATTCAATAATTTTACCATTAACGCCATATTTACATGCTTTCTCGATTAAATATAAGGAAAAGAAAATTAAATCGCTCTTTAAATTAAGACTAAAAGCCATCTTTTATTACTAATAGGAGAGTAAAGTAGTTTACTTTGAACCATTTGTTATGGTAATTAAAATTTTTATCGAAGTGCGTATTCTTTTGAATTATACTCTAAATTATAGAGTATATATAACTATATATTTAACTTAAGAATTATCATTTTTTTAATTTTATGCATTCTTTCTGATAAGAATTTAAATTTCCGCTAGCCAAGATAAAAGGATCGATAAAAAGTAGTTTGTAGTCACACAGAATGCATTTGCATTGATCTATCTGTGCACAGGAATCCTCCAATCATAATGGGAAAGGGGACTCTATGTTTCTCTGTTTTTTGTAATCTGTCATATCTAGAGCCTTATACACTTTTTGTAATAGTGTGCCTCATTTGTAATTTGATAAGAAACTATTATAGTAACACAGCATCTTAAAATGCCTAACTAGAATATGGCTAATATAGCGCCAGATTATTCTTTTCCTGCATCAGAATTTGCATGCTGCGGTACTGCTCTTAGTCAGATAGTAGTCATAGTAATGATTTACAACCAATTTCTTTTTAGGTAATGTTGCAGCTTTAACACGGATACCAGGTTGTCATTAGGGATAGAGCAAGAGCTATTACACGCTATGCTACGTCATTTTTACCTTTTTAACGAAGTGCGCTTTTCCAGTAATGTCCGTACTGTCCACTTTAGGTAAGATAACGCCTAGCCAATATTCCCTTGTGTTGATATTGCCATAGATCATGAAGATACTGGGATTTATTAAGTTATTAGATGTGACGTAGCATCTGGATAAGAGATGCTCAGCAAATTTCTGCAACTATTTTTTTGAAGAATAGCTCACAGCATATACTACTATGTTTAATATCTAGACCGCAATTGACGATAAAGATATAAATATGCAGATGTTGATTAAGTTGTCAACTATACATAAAAGTGTGCAAGGCCACAGAAGATACTAATTTTTAGTACCATGGTACGTGCTAGCTGCAGCATATAGGCATGGTTGTGGCGCGAAACAGAGAGTTGAGTAGAAGATATTTTTTATTAGAAAAGGCTAAAAAAGATGTGGCATAGTGAAAATTATGTTGTTGTCACAGTCTACTGTCGCAGTAGCATAAAATATGACCCTGCAGTGTTTACTGCCTGGTTATATTTAAAGCCCAATAAACTGGAAGCTTTTTGGAGAACTTGCGGCTTTCTTAAAAAAACTGCTCTGAATAACATTCAGTAGATGTAAAGAAACTAGAGTAGAAGGAGAAAGTACAGATAGCAGAAGTTGCCAAAAGCAAGCATTTGCTAGACAGAGATAGGACAGCTTCACGAGTTGACACTTTCAGGCTGTTTTTCAAGAAAGTTATTATATCCATCATCAATGCTGAAAAACAGTTTAGTTTATGCGTAAGTATTATATACATCTAGGTAAATTGCCATCTTTGCTATCTCTGCTATCTCTTGCTAAAGAGATAGAAATCGTCATCTTGTATGTATTCATTAGGTCTATCGCCAAAGTTATTTTTGTATTTGCCAAGGGAGGCAAATGAGAAGATTTTGATAATCCATAATTTCCTATTCCTATATGTAATGAATTCATCGGCAAGCATAGTTTTACTCATTGCCTTCAATTCAGTTGGATTCAGTGTTATTGGGTTTGCTTTAGTATTTTTTTTCAAAACTACGGACAATCATGACTAGAGATATAGAGGATGATATTTGCATATCGAGAAAAAATTATGGAGCGAAAAGTCTGGACAAATTGCTGTATGGGGTCTTGTATGTGTCATAAAAAATTAGTTTGTCGGTCTGTAATTATTCATTTCTAAATGAAAATCATAAAGCGCTTCGAATAAATAGGCTGTGTAATAAGTGAAGTTAACGTATTGTTTTTCTGATTTACAAGATTTATGGTTTTTTCTAAGAGATTTATTTCGAGACATCTAAATAAATTCTTGAAAAGAATAACATATCGAAAACTATAAAACAGCACTCAGCTCATGAACTTCCACAAAGAAGAGTAGCTTTGTGCGGATGCTTATACCATAGCGTATTACGAGTTCTGCATCCTTAAATTGGATGTTATTTACTGCCAGGATCAGACAGCAGGTTGAATTTTCTATTGGCCTATATTAAAGCTTTTCTGAGTAGACTATAGCAGCTTAAATAGCATTGAATTGGTTGGTTGTCTTTTTTGAACTAGAGTTCTTCACACGTCGTGCTTCATGATAGCACACTGTCGACAAATCAAATTCAATCGGATTTGTCTTTCTTTTTGACGCTAAGCACCGCACTAGTGACTGTAAGTCGTGTAATACTATAAGTTCTTTTTGATCTTTTTTTATCTTATTCTTAGCTGAATAATATTTTGCTGAAAACTTTTTCAACAAAACATCAATGGCTTCATTAGCTACCATTATAGCTCTTTCTGGTAGCTAAACCTCGCGTAGGTCAGCAATTAACTTTTTGTTGAATGACTTTTTGCACTGAAACTAAGCACATTAGCTGTTTTATGTACATAACAGCGTTTGTTGTATGATCTGTCTCCTGGAATATTTTTGGAATTGTATTCCAAAAACAAAGGAAACCGTTTTCAGCAGCAAAGACATGAATGTTTATGGTTAAGCTTTACGCTCTCTTTATAAGCATTGCGAAATTAAGCTAAGTTCTATTCTGACTATGGATAACTATTTTTGACATCAACTATCTTTTCATGTCCATGCTAAGTGTTGCTGATGATAGTAACAAGCAAATACTATTATCTTACATGACAAGATGGTATATAACATCACCATAGAAATACATGTAGTGTGGTATCGTTTAAATCGTGCAGTGCATCATTATATTGTCTGTGCTCTTCAAGTTATTGATACTTTACTCTACTGATGGCACTTTGGCAGGAAGCGTGTACTCTCAGTGAGAAACGTAGCATACCTACTTGCAAGGTTTCATGAAAATTACAACTGTATGTCTCTATGTCTCTTGCTGCTATATCTATAGCAGCAACTTTTAGACGTTTTTGCGCGCTTTAGATAAGTCGGTGGCAACTAACTATTGAAGCATATTCAGTTGCAGCTGTGATCCACTTCTTTAACTCCTTGATCAGCTTAGACACTTTACTTTAATCTCAACATCGCAATTATACATTCTGTATAATTTAGAATGACTAATAACTGTTATAGATGATTGGCATATAACAGCTCTGCTGATAAGGCGGAGTTCAGCATGCTATCGGAGCATAGCTTCAAGTTCAGCCTCAACGACTCTGTGGCTATGAACAATTGCACATATGGTGGCAGCACATTACGAATAAGTTCATGCGAATGATCATAGGTAATATCTAGTTATGCTGACATACTTGTATGCGGTAAACTTTTTTATTCTATATTATCTTATCTCTTGATGAAATCAATCATGAAATCAATCAACAGGATATGCAGTATCATCTCTTCGAACATCACTCATATACCAGAAATGAGGATAATTTTTTTTATTTTTATGTATGAACAAGTTTTTTAAAAAACTTTATTATAACAAATAACCAATTTTACATAAAAACAGTATAGGTTTTTTTTATTGATTTGAGTTTGATTCATAAGATAATTAGCAATCTAAGATATTTTTTACCCATTCAGAAAATTTATCGCCTAAAAATTCATGCTGCATACTATATTCAACAAAGGCTTTCATATAACCCAATTTGTTACCACAATCATGGCTGTTCCCTTGTAAATGATAAGCTTCAACAGGTTCCCATTTTATTAACATTCCAATCGCGTCAGTTAACTGGATTTCATCATCTGTACCTATTGGGGTTTTTTCTAATAAAGAGCAAATTGTCTCTGAAAATACATAACGACCTACAATAGATAAATTAGATGGTGCTTGCTCAATTTTAGGCTTTTCAACAACACCTTTAATAATTTTGCTTTCACCTGGTTTTAATTCATAGCTATCACAATCTACAACACCATAATTGGATATAGATTCCTTTGGTACAGGTTCAACAAGAATTTGGCTTGCTGATGTTTCATCATAACGTTTTAACATCGCACTTAAATTATACTGTTTTAAGTCCAATGAATATTGATCAATGATTACATCAGGTAAAAGCACAGTAAAAGGCTCTTTCCCTACCAATGGTTTGGCGCATAAAATAGCATGTCCAAGACCTTTTGCGATGCCTTGTCTAGTTTGCATAATTGTGACATGACTTGGACATATTGAATGTACATCATTTAATGATTGCCGTTTAACTCGTTTTTCCAAAATGGCTTCTAATTCAAAACTGGTATCAAAATGATTTTCTATTGAATTCTTTGAAGAGTGAGTAACTAAGATAATTTCATGAATACCAGCAGATATACATTCATTCACTACATACTGAATAAGTGGTTTATCAGCTAAAGGTAACATTTCTTTAGGGATCGCTTTCGTTGCCGGCAACATACGAGTTCCTAATCCAGCGACAGGTATAACTGCTTTGCTAACTTTTTTTGCCGCTTTTTTTAATTGCATTTTTCTTCCAAGTTACTTAACTACAATACAATATTTTAATAAAATATGAAATGTAACCGATATCTTTTCAACAACTGTTTGGCCGAGTATAGCAGCAAACTATAGCAAATAAACAGAAAAATAGATAAAATTGGCCTAGGATTAACCAATCACGAGAAAAGTAAATAATTAGAATATTTCTATCAATAAATTAAATATTGAAGTTATTTGCTGTTTGTGATTCAACATTTTATGTTGTCAACCCATCTGTTTTTCCACCATTATTTGCTGATAAACTGTTGATTGTAAGCTACCTAACTTAATAATGAGATAGGTGATGATAATTTGATTTCTTTATTTTTAGTTTTTAACTTTATATTAAATTCTGTTATGATGTGAGGAAATAGAATTATTTTGCTTTTACCATGAAAAAATAACTTAATAAAATTAGAAATTATTCTTTAATAAATAAATCCTATTAGATAGGGTTATACTTATTTCTGGTGAAATGCGGCTTCATAGATGGAGGCGTATCTTATTAATTGATTTTATGAATAATTTCAATATTATAGATAATAATATTCCATGAAAAGTCTACTCTGCAGGTATCTATGAAACCTGATATTACTTGTAATTCTCTGCATGAACTTATCCCTAATCCTGGCAGGAAGCTTATAGCCAGCCATGTTGAGATTGAGCTCTAAGCTATACCGCGACAACATGCTGAACGATGTCTTGTCGACTGTTGGCATTCATCGTCAGTAAACTGTTATTTTCCATAGCGAACTATACACAGACTGGTATATGTGGATGTTGAGATTCAAAGTGTATAAGATCACGCATCTCGGCGGTAGATAAATATGTTTGAATAGCGCGCCGCTACAGCCGCTTTATCTGAGAGTGTGCAAAAAATGTCAAAAAGTTACTCCCATGGCTGTAAACTGCAAGGCAGCAATTCACTGAATTTCATGAAGCTATTGTGGCACTTCTAGGTTAAAAAGCACATGGCCTAATCTCTTAAAGAGTAGTATCAGAAGACTGAAGCAGTGATGAGTTGAAGAGAACAGGAAGTGGTGCCTGCATGAGTTAAGTGATACGTACTACGTTTATTTCTAGCCGAATGCCATATATTACAGTCCTGTCAGACAAAGCTGATCACTTTGCTTGCTGGTCATTATTATCGACGTCACTTAAGCATGGATGTAATAAGTTAGTTGCTGTTAAAGATGCCCTTATCGAAAGTCAGAAACAAACTTGCTATCAACTTCTTAATGTTCTGTAATTTACATGCCTTAATCGCATATCCAAAGCCTTGCTACTGGAAATAGTGCTCTTTATTTTGAAATGCAATGGAAAGATACTTCTTGAGTAAGCAGCATCAACGCTGTTGTGTACACAAAATAGTTAATGTGCTGGTTTCACTCCACAAAAGCAGACAACTAAAAGTTAAATCTGAGCTGCTGGATGTCTGCTTATAAGTAGAGGCGCGATACCGCTAATAATGTCCTTGATATTTTATTGGAATTGGTTTCAATGTGAATTATCTTCTTATGGAGATGAAAATCTGGAGAAATGTAGAGAAGAGAACTGCTGACATTCTACGAATTTCCTATCAGCTAAATTGGCGTTAATAAGAACGACGAATCTGATTTAATCAGCTCTTTTGCGACAATGTTAGATTACAAATTCAAGGCACGAAAAACTGTGGTTCAATAAAAACAAACTTTTCGATGGTATTTAAGCTACTCACTTATGGCTAAGAAAATCTAGAACCGGCTAAGCAAATATAACTTGCTAGTCTATTTTTATGGCAAACAACATCCAATTTAAGAAAGGAGAACAGATTTACAAAGCATCAGAGTGGAACTCTAGCCATAACCAGCCTGACAGGCAATACACTAAATTTTATGATAAATCTCTACAGATTATCTCCAATAATATTAAAAATATACATTTAAACAACAACATTTGTTAATCTACAATTTGTTATGAGGTTTTTGTAAGTTTATTTGCATATTTATAATTTAAATTTTATTTAAAAATTCTTTTTTAGAAAAAATTAGAGATTTTTATAGAAAAGTTCTTATTGATATAATTTTTATCAAAATTTTTAGTTTTTGATTATTTTTATAAAAATTTAACAGGATAAAATGAATTAAGTTAAAACTGAATAAATATCAAAGCGATGATTTTTTGTTTTGATCATCGCTTGTGGAGGGATTGCTGCTAGAGGTGATGCATAATTTGGTCGTTTAACAATAACACGGCGTTTAGCTATCGTCATTGCCGGAATTAAAAGACTGTCAGCATCTTCATCATTACCAACAAGAGTTTGAAAAACTAGCATTTCTTTTTTTACTAAGGCACTTTTTTGTCGATGTGGATACATCGGATCAATATAAACTACATTTGGGGCCGGTGACAATGTTGTTAACGAATCGATGCTTGATGCGTGTATCAATATCATTCTTTGTCTTAACCAGCTTCCTATTTCAGCATTAGCATAACCACGTTGTAATCCGTCATAAAGAAGTGCGGCAACCACAGCATGACGTTCATACATCCGTATTTCACAGCCTAGTGCTGCAAGGATAAAAGCGTCCCTGCCAAGACCGGCAGTAGCATCAACAATCGCAGGTAAATAGGATTTTTTGATGCCAGCTGCTTTTGCAATAGCTTCATTGCGCCCACCACCAAATTTACGCCTGTGTTTCATCATCCCAGAAATAAAATCAACATAAATACCTCCTAATTTAGGTTCGTTTATTTTTTTTAGTTGCAAATACTTTGATGTTAGTACTAATGCCATTAATGCAGTAGGCGTGTGTTTGAGTTGCCATTTATCAGCAATAATGGATAAAGTGCTTTTAGAAGCGCCAGGTTCACAAATTAATTGAATGTCAATTGCCATTTATTTATACCATAACTTTGTAATATTGCATCCATCTTAGGTTTTCGTCCGCGGAAACGTTCAAAGAGAACTATGGTGTCCTCTGAGCCGCCACGACTTAAAATAGCATCAAGAAATGATAACCCAGTAGTCCGATTAAAAATACCTTCATCGATGAATTGTGAAAATATATCGGCGGATAAAACGTTAGCCCATAAATAACTATAGTAACCAGCACCATAACCGCCGGCAAAAATATGGATAAATGTATGAGGGAAACGATTCCAGTCAGGTGCCGGCACTACAGCAACCTCTTGTTTAACAGATTGTAAGGTTGATAAAATTTGGCCGCCTTTTCCAGGAGAAAATTCAGTATGTAATCGAAAATCAAATAAGGCAAATTCTAATTGACGAAGAATAAACATTGCGGCCTGATAATTTTTTGCTGCTAACATATTAGCTAACATTGATTTTGGTAACGGTTCATGCGTTTTATAATGACCTGATATAAAGGCAAGAACTTCAGGCTCCCAACACCAATTTTCCATAAGTTGGCTGGGTAGCTCGACAGCATCCAATGGCACGCCATTAATACCAGCAACATCAGCCACATCAATTTTGGTTAACATATGGTGTAAACAATGGCCAAACTCATGGAATAGCGTAATAACTTCATAATGGGCAAACAGCGCTGGCTTATCACCAACTGGTTGGCTAAAATTACAGGTTAAGTAAGCCACAGGTTTTTGGTAACTCCCATCTGCATGCTTTAATTTACCCACACAATCATTCATCCAGGCACCACCACGTTTATGTTCTCTGGCATATAGATCCAAATAAAAGCCACAACATAAATCACTGTTTTCATCATATAATTCGAAGAAACGAACATTGGTATGCCATACCTCCACATCATGGCGCTCTTTAGCTGTTAAACCATAAATTCTGTTAATGACTTCGAATAGACCTTTGATAACTAGTTCTTCTGGAAAATACGCTCGTAACTGTTCATTATCAATTGAAAATTTATGCTGTTTTTGTTTTTCACTGTAATAAGTTAGATCCCATGGTTCAAGTTTCTTAATTCCGTAATCATCCTTAGCAAATTGAGTTAATTCTGCAAACTCTTTTTTGCCTTGATGGTAGACTAGCTCAACAAGATTAGTAAGAAAATCAATAACATGCTTAGGTGATTTAGCCATTTTAGTGACTAGCGATTTTTCAGCAAAATTATTAAAATTAAGTAATTGAGCTAATTCGTAACGTAATGTTAAAATTTCATCTATAATATCACTATTATCCCATTTACTGCCATTTGGCATTTGATCAGAAGCACGTGTATTATAGGCATGATATATTTCTTTACGTAGTTCACGATTATCAGAATAAGTCATAATTGACATATAACTAGGCATATCCAACGTGAACAACCATCCTTCTTCTCCTTTAGATTTAGCTAATGCTTTTGCTGTTAAAAGAGCACTTTCTGGTATGCCAGTTAGCTTATCGTAATCTTTAATCAGTTTTTTCCAACTCATAGTTGCATCTAACACATTATTGCTAAACTTATTTTTTAATTTAGCAATTTGAATAGCAATTTCACCATAACGTTTTTTTTTTCTGTTGGTAAACCAATGCCGGATAATTCAAAGTTACGTAACGTATTTTCAATTGATTTACGTTGTGCTAGATTGAGGGTATTAAATTCAGCACTATTTTTTAGTGATTTATAAGCTTGATAAAGATCGATATGTTGCCATATCCATGTACTAAACTCCGATAACATAGGTAAACAGGTATCATAAACTTGTCGTAATTCATTGCTGTTTTTTACTGCATTGAGATGACAAACAGGTGACCATGCTCTAGATAGTATATTCTTAGCTTCTTCTAATGGTTGGCATAAATTATTCCAGCTAAAAGTGCTGTTTTCTTTAAGTATGGTCTCAATTGTCTGGCGATAGCTGTCTAATACTGTTTTTATAGCAGGCAGCACATTTTTAGGTGTGATGGTTAAAAAATGTGGTAATACAGATTTTGTTAGTAATGGATTTATCATAAAAAAATATCCTTCGATTAATTATTATACTTGGTAGGTAGAATTAAATGTAAATAAGAGATGAGATCAAGATATGGGTACAAATAGGTGAATTCAATATTAGAATAGATATTTTATCTATTTTTTTATGTCTATGTTGGCAAAGGTTCTTGGTTTGCTAACAGAGTAATTTATAGCCAGATCTGTATCTCAATTTTTGTGGTTTCAACTGATCTTTTACATGCTAGATATTTCATAAATAAAACAACCATCCAGCATGGAATCAACTCAGTTATCTTTTTAATTGACTGATATAAGTATTCACATTTAAATATGGAATTCCTTAGCAATAACTCTATGGTTATCAACCATTATTAGGTAATGGTAATTAAGTTTATGTTAGCTGCTAAAGTTTTCTTGCCATTTATCTTCATCCCACATCCCAACAAAGAATGAACTCTTTATAGATGATTGTCTAAAGAAAACTGGTAATACACTTTGCATTAAACTCTTCAAGAATCTAATCGCTTACATATAACGTCCTGCAGATCTCTGGTAATAATTAAGAGCGCGATTCGTTCTTTCCTTTTATTTCTCTTATTCCGCGTTTTTAGCTTTCTTATATGAGATGGATATAACACTTTATTTAAAAGATTTATGGAAAAATATTTCATCGACTTCAAGAATAGCACTTACTACATTTATGTTGGCTGTTGCTGATGAAGCAAGGAAGCAGTGTTATGGCATCTAAACGTTGTTTTTAAATCAATTCTTGTTTGTTTTGCTGACTTCCATGAAGTTAAGTTATTCAACACACATCATAAGATAGCTAAGCTATTTATCCTTGTTATCTAGCCTCACTACTAGAGGACTTACGGTATGATTGTTAAATGTTTTTCTGCTATCGTGGATTTGCAATGATATACCTGTAAGTATAATGAATATTTCTACCTGATAACATGTTTACTGTAACAATATGTTGAGAATAAAGTGGAATAAGTTGCTTCAACATGAAGCAAGATCATCCGACAGATTGTTGCCGCAAATCTAATGAGATGCAGATTTATATTGGCATGGATGGAGCGATGAAAGAATCTGTTTGATTTGTATGACTGTTTTCTTCATGACAACCTCTTCTATGTTATGTAGCAAAAACCTTCATGTCATATAAGGAGTTTACATCAACAACATTTGCCAACATATCTTAATTTCTTCATGAATTAATCTAAATATCTCAGAACAAGCCTTCAAGAAAACGCAAAACTAGTAAATAAGGACAAGTACTCCTAACTTTCAGTGTTATATAGTCTATTTACCAAAAGCGGTTTATGATCTTCTTTCCATCCAAAATAGATTACAGTAAACTAAGTAAGTTTTTTTTGATACCACAAAATAGGTCATAGAGCAATCTGTTCGACTCCTGTGCTTAATTTTCTTGACATGCAAGTATTATCCGCCTATAGTTACGATTATCCAGTCTTTTGAGCAACGCCATGTATAAAAGCGCTGATGCTGCTGGATATAACTGTGATTGTGGATACCATTGTATTGAGTAGGGCAATGGTTGAAAGTATGGCTTCCAATAAATTCATTACCTAATAAGGAACTAACTGATAAGTCCTGTCTTTTTCGCCTCATTGGATAAACACAAAGATAACTATGCTGATAAACTTAACTAATAAGAACAATATGATGATTCTATTTCTCTAGGAATAGAAATAGAGAAGGTGAGAGATATCCCTATATGGTAATATACTTAGATATATATAATTTTCCAGCTCAACTAAACTGGTTTTCAACATTTAGGATGCCAAGAATAACTTTCTTGGGAACCATGCCGAAAGTGTCAACTCGTCTGGACCATTCTATCTTTCAAGCAAATGCTTCTCTTCTGTACTTTTGGCATTAGTGGTGTCCTAGCGACTACTGCTGTGCCTATCCATGAATATTTCCACCGCTATTTTTTCTTGTAAAGCTTGTAAATCAAAAGTCTGAAGGCTCATGAAGTTTTAAAACTACGAAGCAGTGGTCAACATACTATGTTTATATATTGCTCGAATGTGACTAGTAATACTTTCAGCATGCAACATCTTCTTTGACATTTTTTAACAACTACTGCGACTCAGTGCTTTTTTGCGCAGCTCATCGACACCTATCTTGTGTTATGCTGTACAGGACATGCCAAACAATGTATTAAAATTGCTATCTTTTGTGCCTTGCACCACATTATATGCTTGATAACTCAATCAATATCCACGTGTTCATCTCTTAGTTACATGTGGCAGTCTAGATACCAAACATGGTGTATAGTGTAAGTTATTCTTTAAAAAAGTACGCTAAAAGAAATCTATCAAGGTAATGTTATCTGGCAGTATCTGTCTGTTGCGTAACAGCTATAATCTGATAAATCCAAGTGTCTTTTCCTAGTATGTGGCATATTAGCACCAGGAAGCAGTGGCATCGTTATTTGAAGGCACAGCAGGAAGGTTATTGGAAAAAGTGCACTTCTCTAAAAGGATGAAATTGGAGTGGCACATACCATAAAAAATATCTAGTGCGCGATATCTTAAACGTTTTATGGTGGTATACACGCATCAAAACTACTGCATTAACCAAAGGTATATAAGGCGCTGGATATGAGATGGATTGTAAAAAATCGTAAAAACTGGATGGTTCGCCATTCTGATGAAAAGATTTCTACGAAGAGATTCATACAAATGCATTCTGTGTGGCAACATGGTACTTTTTGTCGACCATTAGCTTGCCAAACAGACAAGAGAATTATTGTCAGAAAGAATGCATAAAATGGAAAATGATGCTTATTAACAAAAACCTAGGTTTAATTTCTCTAAAATTAATGCATTAGATCAAAGAAGATACACTTTGGTAAAATTTTAACTTATAATAAAAGAACTAAACCGATTTTATCTCATTTTTATAATAATAGATGGCTTTTAGTTGAGTTATGTTTATCTCTTATCTATGTTGGTTCGAAGATAGTGATGTATCCTGCTTATTAATTTTATTAATTATTTCAACAATATAGTGATCATATACCATGAAAATATCTACATATGTATCCACAAAAGCAGATATTACCTGTGATTTATTGTATGAATTCATCCGTAATTGTGCTAGGGCAGGGCAGCCTGATAGGCAACGCCGCGTGAGGCTGAACTTGAAGCCTGATGCGACAACATGCTCTGAACCTTGCCTTCTCAATAAGCGTTTATATTCTCATGCCTAACAGTTATTTGCTACAGTGAACCATACAGACTGATATTAGCGATGTTGAGAGTAAAGTGCTTAAAATCATGGAGATCTGTAGCGGCAATAGAATATGCTTCAATAGTTTATTTCTGGTGCCTTATTTGAAGCGTGCAAAAAATGTTAAAAAGTTGCTACTAACTTGTGGTTGAGAAGTATATTCAACTGTGATTTTTATCAAGCTCTTATGTTTGTGATTTCTTTTCGATGAAAAAGCACATGGGTTTCTATGAGTACAATAAGTAGACTGAAACGGAAATCGCTTAAATAGCACAGGCACAATAGTGCCTGTGCTATTTAAGCGATACGTTCTGCCTTTATTTTTTGACTTATGGCATAGATAATCCTTCTTAAGTAAGGAGGTGATCGCTTTTGGATGCTGCATTTCATTATTGGCTTTACTGAGGATAGACGTAAAAAGCTAGTTATATTAGAAGATTCTTATCTAGAGTCAGAAGCGAATTGGACTGAACTTGTTAATGGTCTGTGCGAGTAGCGCAGATCTTCTTTAACCGTATCTCTCTGTTGCTACAGGAGATGATGCTTTTGGTTTTTGGACTGAAATTATAAAGATATTCCAGAACAGGCATAACCAACACTGTTGGTCTAATAAAACAGTTAATATATTTACTTCACCTATCCAAAAAGGCATGCAACTAAAAAAGTTAAGGCTAAGCTGCGGAGTAGAGCTTCTTCCTGACATAGATAGTCCTGATGCTTTCTAATAAATCTATTGATGTTTTGTTGGCCAGGGTTTCAGTAAATGGTATATCCTGTATGGATGAAAGAAGCTGTAAAAAGATCGAAAAGTACTGATTGCACTCTACAACTTTCTGTCAGAGCATCGGCGTCAATAAAAGAACAATGAATTCGATTGAATCGGCCTTTTCGAGAATAGCTTACGAAGCTCTGATGCCTGAAGAGAACTGTGGTTCGAGAAAAACAAGTCTTTCAATGGTATTTATGCTGCTCAGATTTGATTAGAAACGCCGAAACAGTCTAAAGGCGATTTAATTTGCTTTTGACCATGCTGGTAAACAACGTCTAATTTAAGGATGAAGAACAGATTTATGAATCATCAGAGTGAAACGTAGCCATTGAGACAGTCGTATACAAAATTTACTAATAATTTCTATGACTTCCGTAAAGTTAAGATATTCAATATACACAATAAATAAACTAAACTATTTATTCTTGTGATCTAGTTTTGCCAGAGGACTTCCAGTAAAATTGTTAAATATTTTTCTGCAATCTAGAATTTTGTAACGATATCGCTGTAATTCTAATGAATAGCCAAAGCGTATAATATGTTCACTGTGATAATATGGGCAGGAGCAGGAATAGAATGCAATTAGTTGCTTCAATTCATAAATCGATATCATCCTATAGATTGTTGTCTAGCTAACTAAAAAAATATAAATTTGTGTTGCTAGAAGATAGTGAGAACAGAGTATCTTTAATCTGTATAACTGATTGATTTTTCATGGCTATCTCTATAGCAAAAATTTTTCATTACAGCAGAATAGATTTCTACTAACAACCTTTGCCATTATACAGGCAGGATAGCTAAAAATTAATATTTTTATTAAAAAACAAATAAAAATTATCAATTTAAATTTTTAAAAATCTTTATCAAAAATGAGAGTTTATTAAGGTTAAATTTAAGATATTATGGACAATTCTTGAACACTTTGTTGCTTTATATACATTTATGGTTTATTGATATTACCAATTGAGTTTTGTGGTGTTAAATAAATTTTTACGGAAAATATAACTCATCTATTGTAAATATACTTTAATATTAAAATTCGCTAACATAAATTATCTGATGTTATTGAACAGCGCCTTTGAATATTCTTTCCTTAAAGAAATATCGTGCATCAAAGAAAAATTGCTGCCTGAACGTGAGTTTTTTAGCCAAGTAATTTGATGCTTCTTTTCCATCTTTACTTGAAGTGAGCCTATTCAGAGGCTAGAACTAAAAACTTTTCTTCTTTAGCACATATAGAAATGGGTACAGATTTTTGCCAAAATAAATCTATGAAAAATCTTTAGTAATCGGCTTATCAAGTTATTATCTTGGCATATGAAATCATAATTTGATCTCTTAGAAAGATATTATGAGCTTGAAAGTATTCTTGCTTATTATGACTCTTATTAAGAGGAATCTATAAAGATCTGAGATGAATTAAGATCACAGTCATCTATAAATTCAGACTATTGAAGAGCGTGGATTGGTGGATTTAATGCTGAAGTCTAGAATGCTGAAGTTTAGTAGTCTGTTTTGCAATATTAGCTGCTTGTTACTGAAGTCTCTCATAATATTATGATTACTCCATATACTTCGTTGTATGATCTAATGTTAGAGTAAATTTTAAACAAAATTTTGACTGTTTATATACTAATAAATAAAAATTTATGCAGAAGTAAGTATAAATATAGGACTCAAATTTTTGAGGCTATTATTGCGAATATGGACCTAAAAATCACGGGAAGCTTTACATCATCATTTAACATTTATTGAGTGGGGGAAGTTGGGAAGATTTACTAGACATCAGTCGTGAGTCTTCTTTTCGTCGAGTACAACAATATCAAAATTTAATTTGCTAGTGCAGATTTTTTGTTGCTTCGGCGGCATTTGCATTACAGCTCTGATTTAATTAAAAACAAAGTTTAGGTAATAGGAACTATCTTTTGTTCTTTTTTCTGGTTTAGTACCCATATTCAAAAGATGGCTCAATAACTACATTAGAAATAGATAATAGATAAGGAATAAACCATGACAGATATGTTGAAGAATGATGTGGATCCGATCGAAACTCGCGATTGGTTACAGGCAATCGAATCAGTCATCCGTGAAGAAGGCGTTGATCGTGCTCAATACCTTATTGATCAAGTATTACAACAAGTACGCAATAGCGGCATTAATATCACACTTGGTTCTGGAAACTGTGATTATATCAACACTATTTCCGTAGAGGATGAGCCTGATTATCCAGGCAACATGGATTTAGAACGACGTATTCGCTCTACGATTCGTTGGAATGCTTTAATGTTGGTTTTGCGAGCTTCTAAAAAAGATCTGGACTTAGGTGGTCATATAGCTTCATTTCAGTCTTCTGCAACTTTATATGAAGTTTGTTTCAATCACTTCTTTCAGGCAAAAAATAATAAAAATGGTGGAGATTTAGTTTATTTTCAAGGGCATATTTCACCTGGTATTTATGCGCGCGCATTTTTAGAAGGTCGTATAAGTGAAGAGCAAATGAACAATTTTCGACAAGAAATTGGTGGAAAAGGTCTTTCCTCTTATCCTCATCCTAAATTAATGCCTGAGTTTTGGCAATTTCCTACTGTATCGATGGGATTAGGTCCAATTAGTGCTATTTATCAAGCAAAATTCTTAAAATACTTACAACACAGAGGTTTAAAAGATACTAAAGATCAGACAGTTTATGCTTTCCTTGGTGACGGTGAAATGGATGAACCTGAATCTAAAGGTGCTATAACGATTGCAACTCGTGAAAAGTTAGATAACCTTGTTTTTGTGATTAACTGTAACTTGCAACGCCTTGATGGGCCAGTTACTGGTAATGGTAAGATTGTAAATGAATTAGAAGGTATTTTTAGCGGTGCAGGATGGCAGGTCATAAAAGTCCTGTGGGGTGGCCGATGGGATGAATTATTGCGTAAAGATACTTCAGGTAAACTAATTCAGTTGATGAATGAAACTTTAGATGGCGACTATCAAACATTTAAGTCTAAAGATGGCGCTTATGTTCGTGAACACTTCTTCAATCGTTACCATGAGACAAGTGCACTAGTCAATGATATGACTGATGATGAAATCTGGTCATTAAATCGTGGTGGGCATGATCCAAAAAAAGTTTATGCTGCTTTTAAAAAAGCACAAGATACTAAAGGTAAGCCAACAGTCATTTTAGCTCAAACAATTAAAGGCTATGGCCTTGGGGATACTGCTGAAGGCAAAAATATTGCCCATCAGTTAAAAAAAATGAACCCGGAAAGAGTTCGTTATTTTCGTGATCGTTTTAATGTGCCAGTATCTGATGATCAAGTAGAAAAATTGCCTTTTATTGTTTTTAAAAAAGATTCAAATGAATATAAGTATCTGCATGATCGTCGTCAGGCATTATGTGGGTATTTACCTGCACGAAATCCTATATTTGATGAAAAATTAGATATTCCTCGCCTAGAAGATTTTAGGCAATTATTGAAAGAACAAAACAAAGAGATCTCTACTACGATCGCATTTGTACGTGCTTTAAATTTAATGTTAAAAAATAACTCGATTAAAGATCGTCTAGTGCCAATTATTCCAGATGAAGCACGTACTTTTGGTATGGAAGGTTTATTCCGTCAGATTGGGATCTATAGTCCAAATGGACAGCAGTACACCCCTCAAGATCGTGAACAAATTGCTTACTATAAAGAAGATGAAAAAGGTCAAATTCTTCAAGAAGGCATTAATGAATTAGGCGCTGGAGCCTCTTGGTTAGCTGCCGCCACATCATATAGCACAAATAACCTGCCAATGATCCCATTTTATATTTATTATTCCATGTTCGGCTTTCAGCGTATTGGTGATCTATTATGGGCAGCTGGAGACCAGCAAGCGCGTGGATTTCTAATTGGCGGAACTTCAGGGCGAACTACATTGAATGGTGAAGGCTTGCAGCATGAAGATGGGCATAGCCATATCCAGTCACTAACAATACCTAACTGTATCTCTTATGATCCAGCTTATGCTTATGA
>JBHEQW010000027.1:0-24369 GCA_046530935.1 Arsenophonus sp. | reverse complement strand
TTTTTCTTATTATAAAAGCTTTTAAAACCTAACTGTAGCCGGGTTTTTCAAAGCTGCTGTAATTTTTGCCACACAAAATAAATATCAATTTAAAATTGTGGTATTCTATTTTTTTTATTTCTCGCAATATTTTAATTATGAAATTTTTTGCTAAACCTAACAAGCTACATTTTAATAACATCTATTTAATGTGACCAATAGATTTAGTTGAATTTAAATCTTTTTGACAAATACTGAAATAATTCATAATGCTACGACAGCGCTAAATAGACTATAAGCATCATTTAAATTATCTAATCTGCTATCAGTTTCTTCAGTAGAATCCCAACACTAGCGATTAAAATCGATAAACAGATAATAAAGTAGGATGAGCAATAAATTTATCCAGATTCTAGCAAAATGATCGAGATGAGGTTGAACAACAAGCACAAAGAATACATTTATATAAACCATCAAATTTTCTCATTGTTATGGAGTCTATAAATGTTATGGAGTCTATAAATACTTACAAGCCGGTGAACTTTTATTATCATTAATAAAGTAAGAAGAAATTTTTATTTTGAGCATAAAAATTAGGTAATAGCAAGAACTAAATCTTGAACAATTAGAAAACTTGGCAATTGGCGAACAAGAACTTTTTTTATTGGCAATATAAATCTAATAATGAATATTATAATAAAAAAGCTAAGCTGTTTTTAGCATTAATATTTAAAATATATCAGAACTACAAACGTTTTTTAAAGAAAAAATAGCGAAATATTAAAGTAGGATCCTTTTTCTTTTAGTTTGATTAAAGCATATATAGCAATATTATTTCACGACATTCATGGCGATCTTCAAACTGAAGTCTTGCATATCTAGTATATTTTATCGACGTCTTGATTGTAAGTGTAAATAGAAAATTTAATTTTTATAATCTACTTTCTCTGCAACACTATTATTAACGCAAGGTAATAAGTAAGTATTTTAAGTAGAAATGGATCAGATAACTCAGGTTATATATTAACTGCTATGAAGCCAATAATTCCTACTAGACTATGGTAAATATACGTTTGGCATAACAAATTTATATCATCACGATCCTGGTGATTAAAACGATTATGTGCAAAAGCCAGTTCTAATAAACTATCTAGATCTAAATACTCAATACGTTTTGTATTAAATTAATCTTAAGCATCATATGCACCAAAACATACATTTTTAAACGTTTACGCATTATTTTTAATTTTTCTAAACCATTATCTTTCATATTGTTTTCCTTCAAGAAAAACAAAAAAACAAAAAATCATGTTGCATATAAGCTTCTAATGCTTTACATATTTCAAGCGGATCTTCAGCCAATATGTGTATTATCAGCTATGTTAACAAATGTTTTTGGTTTTCTCGAAGAGAAATTTATAGCCATGTCTGTATTTCAATTATTGTGGGTTTAAAAGCAATTTTTCTAAGACAGATAATTTAGTAAATAAAACAACCTTACACTATGTAATATATTCAGCAATCTTTTTAATTAGCTTATATAACTTCTATCATTTTGAATGTGGAATTCTTTACCAATAACGCTTTCTGCTAATTATTCCAACCTTATTTAGGAAAAAATGACTAATTTCAGGCTCACTAGCAAAAGTTGCGTACAATTTTTTTTTATCAGAGCAAAAGATAGACTCTTTATCTATAATCCGCTTAAAAAGCGTGTAACAGACTCTTTTGCATTAAACTCTTCAAGAATTTCATCAATCACATGACCTTGTCGATCTCTTGCGATTAAGACTCCAATTTATTTTTTTCTTTTATTGCTCCTCTTCCTTATTTTCTAGTTTTTTTATGTAGGATATAAGCGTTTCCCTTTAAAGGATTCAGCAAGAAATATTTCGTCGACTTCAATAATACTACTTGCTGCATTTATGTTAAGTGCAGTCGCTGAAGAAAGGAAGCGCTGATACAACATAAACGCTATTTTTAAATCAATGCCTGTTTGTTTTGTTGACTTTAGAAAAATCAACCTATTCAAGATATATCGTAAATAACTAAACAATTTATCATTGTGATCTAATTTCGCTAGATGACTTTTAGTAAGATTGTTAAATGTTTTCCTGCAATCACTAATTTTGCACGAATATCTCTATAACCTTACTTAATAAATATTCCCACCGAATAACAATGTTCATTATGAAAATGTGGACAGGAGAAAGTGAAATTAATTACTTCAATTCATGAAGTGCATTAATCAACATCATCTCGGCAGATTTTCTGCCAAGAAAAGTAATGATATGCAGCTTTATATCGAGAGGATGTGTGAAAAAGGAGTCTTCTCTTTGATCTGTACGACTGTTTGGTTTTTCATGGCAACCTCTGTAGCAAAAATCTTTCATACAGTATAAGGTATTTCTACCAATCAACCTTTAATAACATAGGCATATAATCATCCCAGCAATTTAAACGTATTTAATAGTGCATTAATATCAGATTAAGTGTCACAACACAATTGTCCTTGTTCTATTAAAGATTGTTTCAATATATAACCCCTGAGAAGGCATGAATACAACTAAATCAAGTAATAAATTTTTGCCTAAACAGTTAGTGGTATGAGATAAAAACACAAACAATTTCAGCAACAGGAAATGATTCTGAGATAACAACATTTTTACCTTTTTCATTAATCATAACATGCAATCTTCAGATTGCTTTAGTTGAGATACAAAACACACTATAATAACAAATAGAAATAACAGGAATGAATTTTTTAATGAGATCAAAAGCCTTAGATAATTCAAGAATGATCTGTTAATCATGACTTCAACATTTATTTATCTAAATAATCCAGTTTTAATTTAAGATGTGTTTGCTGTTTGCCATGAGGGATTAACATACCATTCCTTTACAAATCCATATATAATCATAATTGAGCAAGCAAGAAACATCAGATCCAACTAAATCTTTTATACTTGCTGCATAACTTTCCATAATGAAAGAAAGCGATAATAATATTTATTAACTAAATAGTCGGCCTCTGCCAAACATGCCTCTATCAGTAGCACATACACGTCATCAATTTAAGTTAGATGAAATTGGCACATGTCCATATCCTGCAATGTTGTACAACCTACCAACCTACTACAGCCATGATAACAACGTTGTCAGTAATTAATATACGCATTAATTGTTGAGTGATAAATCCTTCTTGCGCCAGCTGTAGTAAAAACAATAGCTTTAGCTTTAAAGTAAGCGATCTCCCAGTATTATTCTCTATGCACAATATTGAGCAACCAATTATCTCAATATTCTAATTTTTAACTAAATCAAGTGAATTCTATTCGAAAAAAATCTATGAGAAAAATCTATGAGTAGTTTTTTAAATTCTGTTGATTAAAGATAAAGAATATACAAAATTGGCATCCCAACTTCTATCTGCTACTGCAGTGCGAAATGCTTGCTTACAATCAGAATTTTTTAATCACACCAAATAGTTGTTGATATAAATACAACCGTCGTCTAAACGTAAAAATGGTAATTTTTTCATATGTTCAAGTACAGTATAACCTATAAGGTACAATTTTATAGATGTACTCAATAGAATCTTGGTCACTTATATAATCAAAGTCTTTAGATGGTATCATACATATGCCATTGCTAGTTATCTTCATGAGAATTCCATAACGAAACAATGACCACACTACTATTATTCCATAAATAGAATAAATCATTAATATAACTACAAAAATAGTTATTTTGATAATCACAATACAATTAATTTAATATAATTGGTTAGTGCTTACTATAAATCTATCCAGGCATGTATGTAAGATGGAATGAACGTTAAAATTTTTGTTATTGGAAAAACAAAAATTTCCATCAAACATCATAATTTAACTCAGTTATGACAATAAAACTGATAATATAAATGGTATAAATTAGCAATAATAATAGCATATTAACTAAGTAATAGCCAATCTTGATCTTGTATGCTAATACAATACTGCCTAAATATTCATGAATTAACCCACATACAAAAACCCCTCTAAAATCAAGAAAATAGCACTAGTAATAATTTTAGCCATTACTGAAATATCTTCTACAAGCAAACTCTAATCAATAAAACTAAAAGTTATTAGTATATGACAAATGCTAGCACTTATATTATGTATGAGTGCAGTCAATACACTCAAAATAATAAATCCTATAAAAAAATTACCAATAATTTCGATAGTAAATTTAAAACCTTCAAGTAAAAAAGGCATAACAAAATAGCAACCGCAATAAACGCCAATAACAGAATAGAGAAAATATAAAATAAAAACTATTGCACGGTAAAACTGCTCGGAAAATAAACTGCCTGAAATTGAAGATTGATAGATCTTCAATTTTATAATTTTATGCTAAGATACTTCTTTTATTGTGTTCCTATTTCCAGACATGAAGCAAAAATTAAACAGATATATAGATATATATAATAACAAAGTATTACTAAGTTTATAAATCATTTCCATAACATATTAGAAAAAGTTATTACTCACTTATGCTTGATACTCATCCTATAAATGAGGTTAGTCCGAAAACCTCGTTTATATGAGATTAGCTTCACAAGGCTATTACAATTACAACACATTATATTTAGACAAATTTAGCCTGAAAAGAAACTGTGATCAAGATTTAAATATCGGTCATTAAATTGATAATATAATTTGATGAGCTATTAGTAAATCTGGTATTTGATGAGGGCAATATTCTCAACTTAGGTTCAGCTATAATGCTTCGTAAATTTGGTTTCCATCTTTAAATTTGATCTTGTTTAACACAATGGGTAAGGCACATGTCAACTCTACCATTATCTAGTTTTATGTTTTATGAGTAAACTATAGCAGTTTAAATTCCATTGAAAGAGTTGTTTTTTTCTAACTACAGTTCTTAACTCATCAGCTTCGTGATTTTACTATCACAAAAGCCAATTCAATTAGATTCACAGTTCTTATTGATGCATGGTGTGTGCCTAACGGAAAATCGTAAAATACCAGAAGTTCTTTTCGATCCTTTTTTAGCTTCTTCATTTTTGCAGGTAATACTAGCAGAAAACTTTGGCAATAAAACATCAATGGCTGTATTAGCAACATCATAGCTCTATTTCTAGCCAGCCATTACATAGTGCAACTCAATTTCAGCCTTAACTTTCGGCTGCATGCCTTTGAAGTGAAGATAGTAGATTAGCTGTTTTTTTGTACACAACATCATTAATATTGTGTTGGCTGGAATATCTTTGACATTGCATTCTAAAACCTAATGGCAGCATCTTCTACAGTTAAGCAACCAATGGCAAATGTGGTTAAAGTAACGATACGCTTCTAACCAATTAAAAAATTCAAACCTGTTTTAGCTTCTATCTCTCAATAACCACATCTTCGAACGCAACTAACTCTTAATATGCAAGCTCAGTAACGCCAATGAATGACCAACAGGCAAAAGCTGTCAACTAAGTGAAATAACCCCTTAAGCCTTGCCGGCCACGCGCTATCCGTGCCGAGTGTCTGATATAGTCCTAGCTATTAGTAAGCGCCAAGTCATCAAAACGGAGTAGATTGCCTGGCTGCAGCATCATTACACCTAGTGCACTATTGCAAACCGAACAGATTCAGCATGAAAGAAGGATATGCCGATTTTTGCATCGAATGATAACAGCGCTATTTAGATGAGTAGTTGATGTTAGCAAATGCACCACTCTCCTATTATACTGTGCTGTATACCACATTGAGCAACTCACAGAAATTCTCAAACAGTGTGAACGCAAGAAGACCAGTAGTGAATATTAATTATATGTAAAAGTTTATCCGCTGCAACTACACCAGTCTGCCTGTGAATTACATCTGTATTGCAGGAAGGTCAGAAGATAAAGATAAAGGTAGCCATTCTGATCATGATCAGCTCTTTTCGCTATAACTGACATTTATTATCAATGGAAGCTGCTACAGCAGGCTGCTGCTATATCACCTGGTGGAGCAGCCTGTCGCTCCCATACGAGAAGGTAATTGCCGTTTACTGATAGTATGCGACATGATATTATTATCAACATTAAGCCATTTCTCTACTATTTGTATAATAATAACGATAAGCTTAACAATCTGCGCTGGATGTAGATATTACAAATATTTAACCTATCAAGATATTGAACAACATCCAAGCTAAATTTAAGTCAATCTATAGGAACGAGCATTATTGAACAGATGGATCATGGCTTGCGCATATCTATCTTGCCAGATACTTCGATACCTATTATAGGTACTGACGTTGATCTGAAAACCATGAGCAAGATCGACAAAGTGCTTAAATCAGCGTTAAACATCTAGGCAAAACAAATGGCCATGAACTAAGCGTATACCAGCGAAACATGGTGCGCAAGCTACCATCTTCATGGAAATGCTGATTAATAAAATTAATAGCAAGGTCTGCAAGTGACACAAACGCCTGTCCGCATAGTTGAACTGCCACATCAAACAAGCAGATTGCCAGTATTACAGCGCAGCTGAGTTTAACAGTTGTAAACTTGTAAATGATGCTGCTGAGATAGAATTATTAACTTAATTTGTTAAACTGAGTTATCTGTTATTTATGTCGCAGACAGAACGCACAATCAACAGCTGTGAAATCAGTTTTCTCAATAATATTTGCTATGACCAGAACTAGCGGATGAATATAGCAAGCAAGCTGCTTGTGAGTTACGACCTTCATGATGCCATGAATGGTTATTTCTGGAGCTACATGGACAGTATTTATTTGTGTAATGCACTCTTTGAAGGCAATAAATGGCTAAGCCTTTCCAGTGTGATCCCGCATATCACAACTGGAAGCAGCGTATTAAAAAGACGCATAAGCTGGAGTGAAGAGAAACTGGCATTAGCAGAAGAATGGAAAGAAAATGCCATAACATTGTTTGGCGAAAAATAGATGGTCTACAGATAAGCTGTAAATGTTTACCAGAAAATCAGGAATACAACATTAAAAACCGAGATTGAAAAATAGAACGACAAAACGTACTTCCGTATGCAAGTACGGATACAACAAAAATTGGCATTACTGAAACTACAGCATATTAAGATTAACTTGCTGTTCTAAAAAATCATTTAGCATACTAACCGAACAGCCTAAGCAAGAAATAAATCTTTTCTCTATTAAGCAAGGAAGCAGAATCATGACTGAAAACGGCTATGTTGTAAAGGCTGTTGCTCTTAGACAAAAGCAACAGCCTTTACAACATATATGATCATCAACATCATCTCGTTTTACCCTTTAACAGTAGGTAAATTCAGTTATCCTTTTACTCTTACAAAGAGTAAAGCCAAATTCTTTGCTTGCATTAATAAAATGTATGATTTTAGATGTTTTAATTGCCTGATGATGAATGATATATCCTCATCATAAGGATATTTCCCATCAATTATTATCCATAATCAGTAACCTATTTTAACATGATAGCGGCTGTGGCCAATGAGGTTAATCTATAATATAGATCTTTGCTAAATAATTAAATAGATATTTCACATTAGGCAAATTTTATCTCAATTTAACTTAATTATTATCTGCTTGGTAGCTAATAATTCTTTTCAGCGCTAGACCTTGAAAAAAATAATTTTGAATAAACTTCAATGCTCCACTATAAGCAGGGAGAAGAAATAACAAATAAATAAATAACTTAAAGCTATAATCAACTAAACCAATTTCTACCAAATTTATCGCCATAAAAGAATTAGTGCTATGATAAAACGCAATGAAAAAGAAAGCTATCGTATCCAATAGATTACCAAAAAACATTGCAGCAGTTGGCGAAATCCACCAAGGCCGATAATTACGTAATTTATTAAATACAAAAATATCCACAATTTGTCCTAAAACGTAAGCCATGAAGCTTGCCAGAATAATTCTGGCAACAAATAAATTAAATTCATTTAGGGTGATAAACCCTTGCCATTCTCCATGATAAAAAAGTGCCGAAAGAATGTAGGAGATAGAAAAAGCCGGCAGCATCGCTGCAAGAATAATCCGTCGAGCAAGAGAAGCACCATAAATACGTACCGTTAGGTCTGTTATCAAAAAAATAAAAGGAAAAGTGAACGCTCCACATGTTGAATGAAAGCCAAAAATAGCAATTGGTAATTGTAGCAGATAATTACTAGAGGCAATAATCAAAATATGAAAAAATGAAAGCCAGATGAGTGCCTTGATACGCTGTTGTGGCGTCAATTCGAACATGTTATACCTTTTTAGTTAATTGTGTTATGGAATCACTGATAATTGAATTTACACGATACCTCATACGCCTAAAGATATGATAAAAAATAAATAATAAAGTTTATTTATACTATTTTTAATTTAATAAATGGGCGGAAAATTTATTTGATTTTGGATATAATTTACAACCTACTATTTGAATATGCTTTTTTAAAAAACGAAATACCTATGCTAGATATTTTTACTAACCATAACCAAATCCTTGATATACAAGGATTACGTTGTCCTGAACCAATTATGATGATAAGAAAAATAGTTCGTCATATGGTTGAAGGTGAAACATTATTAATTATTGCAGATGATCCGGCTACAATCCGTGATATACCTGCTTTTTGCCGTTTTATGGAACATAAATTGCTAGCTGAAGAGATTAACAAACCTCCATACCGTTATTTAATCCACAAAAAAGCTAATTAATACTAAAAACTAACTGGTATTAAACAACATTGTATTTTGAAAAAAGAGCGGCATAGGTTTATAACCTCTCTTTTTCAATAGACAATTAATTTCAATAAAAAATTTTTCTGTGTAGTTAGATCCTTCAGTAAAAGAATCTCATTTGTTATAACTAATGCAGTGACACTGGAATCTGCTAAAATAGCCATATATTAAGTCGATTATGAGTTAATGGCGCACCAGAGATTGAAAGAACGCAACATGCGTGCCATTATTAATGGCAACACAAATATTTTAGCCTTCATTCAAAAAATATAATTAATACCATCAACAACTATCAGTGTTGGCTCAATTTTATTGAATGCTATAATGTGATTGATTTTATTTTTATCTAATAGTTCTACTTAATGATAAGTAAACCATTTTTTCTAAATTAATTTTAACTGCCAGTGGTTTATCACAAGTTAGCATGACGGTTTTAATACCAAGTTTCTGTAGCTAATTCATTGCATCAATGCCATCTCTAATGCTTAATAGATTATTAGAGAGTTTATTCGCTGCTGATACCAGCATATATTTTATTTATCAAATAAGCTTCCACCTTAATACCAAGCAATGCTTTATGATTTTTATCGAGTTAAACATTAATTTCTATTGCTTGGGGTTTTACAAAAATGGCTTTTGCTAAAGTATGCTGGAATTTGTTTTCAATTAAAGTGATAAATTGTAATAATGTTTCTTAAGTTACTATTTTAGCTGTTATAATATTTGTAACTTATTGTTTCTATTTGGTAAATATACCTATTTTGTCTAAGACAACCAGGGTGAGCGAACCCAATTCCTTCAATGCTACGCCAGTTTTAATAAAGACTCCGCAAAAAGTTTTCTTCCTACAAGAGCATAAGTAATTGCCAATGAAGTAGAGATCATAAAAATACAATGGCAATCGATTAACAACAAGGTTATGGCATAATAGATCTTTAATATTCACAAAATTAAATAAAAATAGTGGCAGAATAATAATAACCAATATAGAAACTAACATAATAAATAGCTTATAAATTTGTATAAAATGATCAATAAAATATTCAATAGAATATGTACGTTCCGCTCTTCAACTTCCCAATTAAGATCATAATGCGATAAATCACATTATGATCTTAATTGGATATCACTTTTATTTGTATATCACCGACTAATAGAAAATACGCTTGCTGATACTTTTTTCAGCTATTATTGTTTAATAAGGATTGATTTACAGCTTAGTACGCTTTCATAAAGTCTAGCAAAATTCATTCAGTAATTCAGCATCAGCAGCTAAATTGGACAGCAGCAATGATTTCAATCATATCGGCTGGTTGCAGTGTTAAGATAGAAATAGTGCTTCTTTACATCATTTTTAATTATCATGGCTTGTTCAAGAATAAGCTCTATTAAAACTACTGATACCTTTGGCGTGCAGGTACCCCAACCAACCCACAAAAGCTGCATATGACTATAATCTTTTTCCTAAAAAAAACAACAAGAATACCATGCCTCAGCTTCTTTGCTGGCATTAATTAATAATGCGCCTATTTTAGAAAAACTCATTAGTGCTTCTATCTATAAAAAAGTAGTTGAGCCATATCACAGCAGTGTTTTGTACTACTCTAATAGTAATTAGATATAGGTCTATAGAGAATTGTTAGAATAAAGGCAATTTGTCCTATTTTTTCTTCAATGAATGAGAGTCAAAAACTAGTAATATAAAAATATTAAAATAATTATAGGATTAGATTAAATAAATAAATTATTTTACCTTTTATTTTGACTGATTTAGCTGTGTTTAGGAGGTTGTTATATAATTTGAATCCAATTTATTGCACAGCTTTGATAACATCATTACAAAAATCATCATCAACATCAAGAATTAGTTTTTCTGTTATAAATAGCACTTTTACTTTTTTGATATGATTGAGCTTGCTAATGGCTATTTCAATTTCACGCGTGTGCAGTTAACCAGTGAATTAATTACACTTACAATTCAATGTAAGCACACCTTTTCTGTTAAGAGCAAAATATTAATTTCTTCTTATCTAAGTTAATATTCAGTTAGATCATTATATTTGTCAGTATCATTGCATACCTACTGATCAGTAAGATCAGTTTTACTCTTTCTTTGTAATGGAATACTCTTCATCAGAGCTATTTTTTTGCGAATAGCGGAGATACTATTTTTTTGCTATGTTTATGAACACTAAACATTGTTTTTATCGCTGCATTAACCTTTTCTTGTAAAGAGCAAGATTGTGAAATATGCTTATATTGTTAATAGGATAGAATATATGCACACATTGTGTCATCCCACACCACAATTTTTAATTCACTTGCTTAAAATTTTGTTTCTGTAATTCAGATAAAAACTTTAGAATTAACTCTAAAATAAAACATAAAAAAAGTGGACTTTTTTAATAAAAATGATATTTACATGAAATGGTTATTAACCTGCTAACTTCATATAAATAATATGAACCTACAAAAAAATTTGAGTAATAAAATATTAAGCGGCAATTATCGATTTAAAAACTTTAAATCAATAACAAAAGTTATTGATACGACAAGTGCTGTTAACAATAAAAAGCAAAAATGCACATACATCTCTAAAGTAATAGAGCAATTATTTTCTATTGCTAGACTGAATATGCTTAGATCCTATATCTATGTCATAATGAATTATATTCTTATTATAACACCAGCAACTACGCTTAGTTATTCAATAGGTCTCAATCTATTATAATTAATATAATAACACTGAGGATCGGCAATATCGCCAATAATTGTAAGTAAAAAATGAAATTTATTTTTAATGAAAAACCAATGATATAAAGCACGGAGCTAAAAAACAGCAAAAATAGCAGATAATAAAATTTATTGGAAAGAATTTCCAATCTATCAGCAATTAGCATCACCAACTAAAATATCCGCCATGATTATTAGATAGCAGCAAACATCAGAATTTTTAGCATTTCAGGCCAAAAATAATAACATTATTAGCCTAATTGCTTGAAACAAACTAGATAATTCTATTGTATAAAACGCACAATATGCAGCATAAACATAAAAACAACCAAGAAAATAATACAGCAATAAATTGGCAACTGATCACGGTTTTTATATGAACACACACAGGTTCCAACGCTTCTACATGACCTTAATTGTAAGATTATAGTTTTATATTCAAACTTATTGCAGCTAATTCTGCTGGCCTCGATGAGGTTTGCAGACTTAGATCTTGTTTCCTACAAAAAACTTTAGTTCATATAAAACCATTCAAGTTTAATTAAGTTACAACTGTCTTAACTATCATTGCATCATTACAGATGCCAACTCGTAACACCCTTTGAATATTAACCCTTTTTTAAAGTTCATATTTATCAGCAACAGACTTTAGTAAGGTTTAATATTGATATAATTTTTATAGAAGATCCGATCATGTTCTGCTAATCCACCTCCATACTTTACGAACTAATTTGTTAGTGATCCAAACTATCGATACTTAAGTTGACCGACAAAGCTTCAGAGTAGTAATCTATTTTCCTTGTTTTTATAACCATTTAAAGAGCTCCTCTTTTCAAGTAAATAAAAAATGTTAGCATATAAAGTATTACCACTATTAACTTAACAGTTAAGATCATTTCTTGTGTATTGGATTTCAGAGAAAGTGGCATATCATGCTGATTGATTTCGTGAATGATTTCAACAACGGAAAGATGGTATTCCATGAAAAATCTACTATACGGCTGTATCAGCGAAACTAAATATTACATCTGATCATTTGCATAAATTCATCAGTAATGCTGCCAAGCATCTGGGTCTACAGCCGTTTAAACTGATATCAAAGTCATACTGCGCCAACATGCTTAATGCTGCCTTGTCGATGGAAACGTCACACATGCCGTTGGTTCGTAACGGTTATTACTACAACGAACCATACAACCTGGTATTTGCGATATTAAGATTAAAGTACCTAAGATCATGGATTACAGCACAAACTTAACATTCTTCAACGACTCGTTACTACTGTCAGTCTTATCTGAAGCGTAAAAAAGCGTCGAAGTGTTGCTACACTAGCCTCTATACCTCCGAAATATATCTACACCATACCGGTGATTTTTATGAAACTCTTTAGTTGGCTTTTCGGTAAAAAAATACATGGTCTCTCTTTCCAAGCACAAGTACCAGCAGGAAACTAAAACAGCAATTGCTTGAAGAATACAAGCAATCCTGATTCCTGCATTATTTAAGCAATTAGACACTACATTTATTTCTGAGAGAATGGCATAAGGCATAAACCTCCTGTCAGATAAGATGATCTCTTTGGTTAATGATAATTATCAGTGTCACTGAGCAGAGAGAGAGGTAAGGAGCTAGTTATACTCGAAGATGCTTATCGAGAGTTAAAAGCGAACCGGACCTAACTTTTCAATACCATGCAAGCGGCCGTAGCTTAACCTTATCTACAAGCTTGCTACGTAAGAGACGGTGTATTATTTTTTCTGAATGTAATGGCAAAAATATTAATGAATATGCATCACCAACGCAGTTATGTACATAAAACAGCTAATATTCTTGCTTCACCCCACAAAGGCATGTAACCGAAATTTAAGGCTGAGATGATATGCGTGAGGTTTCCTGACTAGTGGAGAGCCATGATGCTACTAATAACGCATTTGATGTTTTGTTGGCAAAATTTTTAGAAAATATCCTTCGGATATGAAGAACCTGAAAAAAGATTGAGAAGAACTGCTTGCATTCTACTGCTTTCCGTTATATAGCACTTGGCGTCAGTCAACAAGAATGATAAATATCGATTAAATCTGCTTTTGCAATATAATACTTCGAAGTGTAGGCACGAAAAACTATAATTCAAAAAATAACATTTCAATGGTATTTAAATTACTGCAATCTGCCTAGAAAAGCTGAAACAGACTACTAAGATGGAATTTAAAGCTACTGATTCTGGTGTTAAATAACCTACAATTATAAGAATGAAGAACAGATTTATGAAGCATCAAAGTAAAACACATCTTGAATACTATACACTAGATTTACTAATAACTCCTCAGTATGTATGAAAATACTAAATTGAGCATGATGATTAAATAGTGTGTTAAGAAGCGCATCAAGATTAGTATAAGCATAAAAAGAACGATTACTTAATTTTTCTGAATGTGCTTCAATGATCAGAAAACACACCAATTCATTTTTTATTGATAATATGCACGTTTAACGATTGTACTGAGGTTGTCTGTATGCCTAGTAAATCAATTAATAATCCTTTTTCTGTCGCATGAATCACTTTCAATGCATATGTGTTTCCTGACAGATTGTTATATATATCATCATCATATAGCCATATTCATTGGAAGATAGCTACTGATGTGTATAGTTGATGTCAAAATATGATAATAATGATGCTCTACTATCAGAAACTATAACAGTTAAAATTATAGCTGCTATTCAGGCCAGCAAAGGAGCCATGGATTTACTTTTTTTATAAACGTTATGGCATGAACTTACAGTTCATAAAGAATAAAAAATGAGATAATGTTAATGATCTGGCTATATTAGCAAAAGTTGTTGGCAAAAATTTTCTATTACTACTGTATGAAAAATTTTCGCTACAAAGATTGTCATTAAAAAAACAAAGAGTTATATAAATCAAAGAGACTATTTCCTCACTCCATTCTAAGATAGAACTTTATCTAATTAGTTAGATCATCACAAATCTATCTGATGATCTCAATTAATGTATTAAAGCAACCCATTTCACTTTATAATCCACATATTATCAGAGTGAACATGTTATTCGCTGAAGATATTCATTATGGTTAATTACAGCGATATCGTTGCAAAATCCTAAATTGTAGAAAAATATTTAATAATCTTACTTGAAGTCATCTCGCAAAACTACATCAAAACATAGCACACCATGCTATGACTAGTGCAGCTATCGCTTAGCTGCTTCAGAGATGTTCATGAGCTTAGTACTGTCGTATATTTTGTGTAATATATTAATTTTTCAGAAATTTATTCAAATGGATCAGAACAAATCCACAAAAAAAAGATAACCAAGTAAATCAGAAAGACAAGACTCGAGTTCATAATGTTATACTGTTTATTTATCACAATAGCTTTATGATCACTTTCTTAAAATTAATGATGATAGTCAGACTAAATTTTTAGTAACCACTAAAAAGAACTAATACAACAATGCGTCCAACTCTGTCAAAAATTTTTCTTGATACGTAAGTATTATCTATCCTCTAGTCACAATTATCTTGAATTTTAACCAAAGACCAAGGCCAACAAGAAATGACACTGAATATAACTGCATTTATGCAAAAATAACTAAAAGTATGCTTAGCAATGAACCAATCACTTATAGAGAACAAGGATAATCCAACTCTCATTCTCCTACTTAGACAAACACAAAGATATCTTTGGCGATAGATCTGATGAATGCGGACATGATGAAGGATTCCTGTTTATCTAGCAAAATACCTAAGAGAGAGTAACTTACCAAAATGTATAATAACTCCACAACGCCTAACTAAAGTGTTTTCACCATTGATGACAACTATAATAGCTTTCTTGAAAAAAACGGTGAAGGTGTCAACTTATGGATACGTCCTCTCTGATGAAAGAATTCTGACTTACTGCAAGTTATGTAGTGTACGTCTTTATCATGCGCTACTTTGATCTCCATTTACTTAATGTTTCCAAAGCCATTTTTTCTAACAAAACTGTAAGTTCTAAAAGACTTCAGTTCATGTAGCTTTAAAGCTACCAAGGAGTAACACAGCAGGTTAATATTTTAACTAACTACGACTGGCAACACATTACTTTTACTATGCTCCATCTTCTTTAGCTTTTTTTTATAATAATTAACTGCAAGTCAACTCCATATTTCGCGTCACCACCAGCACTATGCTGCAGTTGGCACGCAAGCATGGTATCGAAATTAGCATCTCTGTGCCTTGGACATTTATGTTTAATAATTCAATCAACATCATCATGTTCATCTCTCCATCATCCGTTGTGGTCTTGATATTAAAGATGCTGTACAAGTAATAACTATTATTCAAAAAAAAGAACGGTGTGGAAAATTTAGTTAGGTGCTGTGTCATCCAGCTCATACGTCTCACAGATATGGCCTCATAAATTCAACTTATTCTTTCTTGCTCTTGGAGATATCAGTGCCAGGAAGCAGTGGCAGCGTTACCTGAAGGCATAGTACGGATGTTACTAGAAAGTACACTTCGCTAAAAAGATGAAAGGGGACATGAGATGTCAAAAATACTTTAGACGCTACCTTAAAGGTCTACAATGGCCTTGTATCTGCATCAAAAAACTGCAGCATTAGCTAAGTGGAGTGTGTATATCATTACTATGAGTACCTGGCTAAACAGTATCTGATCATCGCTTTACTCATAAAGCGATGATCAGATACTATAATATTAGCCATATTCTGGCAAGGCATCTTAAAGTGGTACTTGTTACTATGCTTTTTTGTTGAATCCTAAATGATGGAGACTATTAGTGAAGAGATGTGTAAGGCGCTGGAGATGAATAGAATTAAAAAATCATGATTCAATGTTCTGATGAAAGAATTTCTGCTAATAAATCCATATAAATTCATTCTGTGTAGCAAGCATGATACTTTTTATCGAACATCACCTTGACAACTAGTAAATTGAATTTTTGTTAGAAAAACATATAAAATAAAAAACGATAGTTATTAATGTGGCAAACACCTAAAGTTAATGTCTCTAAAATTAGAGCATTAGGTAAAAATAATACATACCTCAATGAAATTTTTACTTATAAATATAGACAAATAGACTGATTATTATTTCTTTTTAGCAATAATGAATAGGTTTTGCTCTTCACTTAAAAAGTGACTCAATTTTCTAAAGATAAAGTTACATCATTACTTGATCTATTTTTTTTGGTCTGTTTGTAAAAGTTGTTAGTTTGCTCGCAGAGCAATTTGCAGCCACTTATATATTCAATTATTGTGCTTTCAAGCAATCTTCTCCATGTGCGATAATTGAATAAATAAAACGCGACTATACCTGCATATCAACCATGGAATTTACTCAAACATCATTTTAATGAACTGATATAAGTGTTCATATTTCAAATGCGCAAATCCATTACCAATAACTCTCTAATTATCTAAGTTTATTACGCAATCTGTGTCGTAATTAATTTTATCTTCGCTGCAAAAGTTTCATGCCATTTAGCTCTATTCAATCAAAGGATGGACTCTTTATAGATGATCGGATTAAGAAAACAGCTAACACACTCTACCATTAAACTCTTCAAAAATCTTATCACCAATATGATATGACCATGTTGATTTCTAGCGATTAAGACTGCGATTTGTTTTTCCTTTTATCTCCTTTATATCCTATACTTTTTTAGCTTTCCTATGTGGAATATAATGTTTTTATTTTAAGGACTCAGAAAATATTTAGTTTACTTCAAACAATACCAACTTACTGCATTTATCTTAGATGTAGGCACTGAAGCAGTGAAGCACTGACGCTATCTAAACGCTACTTTCAATCAATGCCTATTTGTTTTTCTGACTCACGTAAAGTCAACCTATTTAACATGCATCGCAGATAACTAAACCATTTATCCTTGTGATGTAGTTATACCAGAGGATTTTCAATAAGATTCTTGAATCTTTTCCTGGAATTAGTGATTTTGCAATGATATCGCTATGTAACCTAAATAAATGCAGCAAACATAAGATAATTCTTCATTTATTACAAATTACAATATAGCCAGAATAAAATGTAATGACTTGCTTAAATGCAAATAGAGATCATCCGATATATTGTCTCCAAGCCAACTAAATGAGATGCATCTTTATATTAGAAATATTAGAAAGAAATGAGAAAAGAATCTCTTTGATTTGTATGACAGTTTACTTTTTTATTGCAGCCTTTGTAACGAAAATTCTTCATACAATATAATAATGGATTTTTACTAACAACCTTTGCCAAAATAGCTATTTTTTAGAATTAGTTGAATAATGTAAAAATTATTAAGGTTAATCGGCATTTATTGAGAACTATCAACTAGACAGTCGTAATAAGGTACTTACAATTATAGGATTGCTAAAAAAAGATGTAGGAAAGTACATCATTTGCAGTTTTTAAAAATTTAGATATTAAAGTTCAACAAGCCATTTGAAACAATTGAAATGGTGCAGATATAAATTAATGAACTTAAAAAAATAATAATTGTATTAAGAAATAGCGACTGCTAAAGAGAAACATGGAACGTTAGCTCATGAAAATGAAAACTTAAAATAAGAACAACATCATTGGCAAGAGCGGTTACGCGCTCTATTAAGTCGAATAGCCGAATAGAAGACATTCTATAATCCTTTGATATTTTATTGCATCAAAAAATAGCAATAATAGTAAAATTTGTTGCTATTATTGCCACTTAATCTATAGATATTAGAGTTATGCTTATTTCTAGCTTATTGGATTTTGTTGATAGGTGCTATCCTGCTTAATTAATTTTGTTAATTATTTCATCATCACATAGATGACATGTAATAAAAAGTCTACCTTAAAAATATCCATAAAATTAGATATTATATGTGATCTATTGCATGAACTTATCCGTAATGCCGCCAGGTATATGGATAGTAACAGACATTAAGATTTAGCTCGAATAGCCACATTGCAAAACAACGCATACTGAATGCAGCCTTATTGACAGACGGAGGGAGTGTCCATCAGTCAAGCGTGTCCGTAAGGGTCATTTCCCACGGCGAATTATACAGGACTGATATTGGATATGTTAAAATTAAAGTGAGTAAGATGATCATGGAACGCATCTGTAATGGAATATCCCTCAACACCTAGTTGGTATAGCCTTATCTAATAGCGTGTAAAAAATGTCAAAAAATTCTTATCATGCATGTACTGTACCTGCAAAGCATATCTACCACTTATTTTCACTAAGCTTTGGGTAGATACGCGGCTTTTTTTATAAAAAGCACATGCTCTCTCTGCTAGAGCACCAATCAACATATTGAGAAATATCAATAGCTTGAAAAGCACAAGTAATGCTGCCTATATAATTTAAGGGATACGCGTTACATTTATTTTTTGACTAATTGTATAGATATTTTTGTTAGAGAATATGAGGAGCTTTGCCTGCTACTCATTAGCGGAGTCATTGAGCATGTACGTAAAGAGCTCGTTTTGCTCAAAGATACTTATCCAAAATCAGAAGCGAACTTGGGCTGCCAAACTTATTAATGACCTAATGAGCACATGGATTAACCATATCCTTCCTGGCTTGCTACTGGAAAGGCGTTGGTCCCTTGGTTTTTGGAATGGAATTGCAAAAATATCTTAAGACACGCAGTACCAACACCGTTGAGTACAGAAAATACCTAATGTGCTGGCTTCACTGCTAAAAGGCATGCAACCAAAAGTTAAGGCTATAAGCCTGTGCGTGAGGTATTTGAATAGCAGAAAAGTACTATACCGCTAATAAAACACACACATTGATGTTTTGTTGGCAAGATTTTTCAGCAAAGCATCCTTCAGAAATAAAAAAGCTGAAGAAAGATCGAGAAAATTGCTGGCAATTTACTAATTTTTGTCTGAGAAATCTGGACATCAAATAAGAACAAGGAATCTGACTAAATTAACTTTTTCGACACTATGACTACGAACCAAATACCAGAAGAACTGTGGTTAGAGAAAAATAACCATTTCAATGGTATTTAAGCTTCTACAGTTTCTCAGAAAAACTAGAGCAAGCTAAGTAGCTTTGACTTATTGATCCGGATAGTAAACAAAATCTAATTTAAAGATGGAGAAGAGATACACAAAACATTATAGGTGTGTGTAGCGTGACTTGACCTTCATTACATAAGATGTGTTAATAACTCCTTTATGATTATCCAACCATCATTATACGATGGCGATTAATTTCATGCTAGATAACAAAAGTTTTGTACTATTTAGGTCCATTCTAGAAAAATATTGTTTTTATGATTAATCATCTCAAAAAAATAGATAACACACTTTACATTAAACTCTTCAAAAATCATATCAGTCATATGACTCTGTTGATTTTAGGCGATTAAAACCACGATTCGTTCTCTTCTTTTATATCCTAATCACTTTGGATTTTCTAGGTTTCCTATGTTTAATATAACTTTTCCCTTTAAAAGATTTATGAAAAATATTTAGTTAACTTCAACAATACCACTTAGTATATTTATGTTGATAATTACCATCCCTGATGAAGCAAGGAAACAGTGACGCCGACATCTTAAATGTTGTTTTTAAATCTATGTATATTTGTTTCTCTGAATTCCTAAAAGTCAAGCTATTCAACATATATCACAGATAGCTAAAAAATTTATCTATATGATTTAGTTTAGGCAGAAATCTTCCAATAAGATTTCTTAAATCTTTTCTTGCAATCACTTATTTTACAACGTTATCGTTGTATAACAACTAAATAATTATATCTACAAGATAATATGTTCACTATGATAATATTTGAAAAATGAAGTTGAACAAGTTGCCTCAATAAATGAATTTAGATCATATCCGATGGATAATTGTTAAGCAAATTAATAAGATGAAACTTTATTCTGACAGAAAGTGATGAAAGAGTCTTCTTAATTTGCATGACTAGTATTTGGGTTTTTTATTACAACAATATATAGCAAAATTCTCTATACCGTATAAGGAATTTTTCTAGAAAAAATATTTTCCACATAAAATAGCTAAAATTTTTTACCTCGGAATACACAAGTAAAACAAAGTTAAGTTGTTACCGTAATTGACGCCATCCACACACTCTACATTAGAGTGTTTGAAAAAATTATTGATTTACAAAAAACAGCTTATCCGAAAGCAGAAAAAATATACTGGATGGATTGTTTTTATCAAACTGATATCGATTATCAGCAGTCTTTTTTGTTAAAAAAGTTTAAAGTTTGTCTTTATTTTGACGTCCCCACATAGAAAGAAATTTTCACTTGCAAGGAGCTAACAACATTTCTTGCCTTTTTCTACTTCTAATCAGCCAATAAACCAACTTCACATATACTGGCCTTCGCTCTCTACATCAACCAATTTTCCAGTTTGGGACTGGAAACTAAATGTATTACGTTTTTACTGCTATAAGTTATACAATCTGGCATTGACGTCAATGCAATTGATAAAAATGCACATTAACTGATGCAATAAGCGTGATGCTTAGCTCAATTAAGCTCTTTGATTCAAAGCGCCAACAAATAATAACATACTTAGTTAAAGAGATTTTTTTATCTTTTATTATACACCAACCGCTACATAAAAATAATATGGTCATTTTGATCAAATATCAGTTGTTATTGTTCTTTATTTTTATAATTAAAAGATTAGTGTAGAATTTGTCAAAGTTTACCTTGATGATCTTCAAAGAAAGTAATGCTAGTATTTTTTTACTTTATAATGACTGACTATATATGGCAACAATTACTTGAGGGTTATTTTTTATTATTTAAGTGCTGTCCTCTAGCGACATCATGATTAGAAATAAATTCACTTGCGCTAAATTATGGAATTTTAAATTGATTTGCACAAGCAGCAAGTAGCGAAATAACGGTAAGTAAAACTAGCATATGCTCAATAAATAAAAAAAGTGGGGGGGGGGATTAATACACCACACTCCATCATTTCTTGAATATTCTTTTTTCATAACTGAATTACTTAACTGCTTCTTTCAGAGATTTTCCAGCAATAAATACTGGTACATTAGCAGCTTCAATTTTTAGTTCTGCACCTGTTTTTGGATTACGACCAGTACGCGCTGCACGATAATTAGTCTTAAAAGTACCAAAACCAACAAATTGAACTTGTTCACCTTCTTTCAATGCATCTGAAATGCATTCAATAACTGCTTCTAATGCACTTTTAGCTTGACCCTTAGTTAGATTTGCCTTTTTTGCAACAGATTCAATTACATGACTCTTATTTATATTTTTATTTACAATCTTATTCATAAGTTATCCTTATACAGTATGTTTATCATTTGCATAGTATAGAGTACGTTGAATATGTAAAACTAATGTAAAGCTATTAATTCTTAATATAGTCTCGAAAGTACTCCCTCCTCACTATCTGCCTATAACTGCAGAAGATAGTATAGTGGAATGTAAAATATTAAAACTCAATATTTATAGCAACAAAATCACGTTTTTAAACAGTACAAATAGAAATTATGTAACCTTAACATCAATACTGCTGATTCTGACTTCACTGAACTCAGATTTCAATTCTTTAATCAGTGGTATATATATTTCTGCCTATCACAAGCTGCAGGCAGTCAAAGCAAATGGCAAATTTCTTCTATTGAATATTTCATGCTGCTTCAATGGTAAGCAGGTAAGCAATTCTTTTAGTTCTTCATCAGACATCTCTTCTTTAATCTATTTGAGATAGATTCCGATAGTTTGAATTGAAATTTCAATTACTTCAATAACATTTTATAATCTTTTTATACTTAAGAATGAATAAATTATTTAATTTAAAGCAATATATGCATCAATAGAGCTGAATTAACACTCCGTGTATAAACTAAAATCATTTGCAGCAAGAATGACTTTATCTAATTTTCTAATTGGTTATCAAAATCAATTTTACTATCTTTAATCATCAGCGATTTCCAGATTGGATCTAATTCAATACGATAACGTATTTGATTTAAAAGCTCATTTGTTTACAAAACAATTGATAATTAAGATACATACGATCACATAAACAACCATAATAGTAATATGTCAACAACTATCTAA
Organism: Arsenophonus sp.; assembly: GCA_046530935.1. Taxonomy (GTDB): domain Bacteria; phylum Pseudomonadota; class Gammaproteobacteria; order Enterobacterales; family Enterobacteriaceae; genus Arsenophonus. The sequence goes on along the minus strand of JBHEQW010000027.1, from coordinate 1,820 downwards.
ATTTAAAAAGCTAAAAAAAAATTTTTTTAACATCAAGTTTCCACTCACTTCCGTGTTTTATGCTAAAGTTTAGCTAAGAATCACAACATGGTTTCCAACATACATATTTTAAATTTAATTATGCAAAATTTTATTTCATTCAATTAAAAATGCTCTATTAGAAGTAATTCCATCCGCTCAACGAGTAGCTTCATGTAAATGAATAACCTTTATTATAACACTTAACCAATAATAGAGTGAAGAGTCTAAAACTGATTTTATAACAAGATGAAATATAAACTGGTTTACATCTTTTTTATTACAAAACAGGCAAGCAATTCGGTCCTTATCATCCTTCAATAGTTAGAATCTTTTGAGCACTTCATCTAAAGCTTCATGATAAGCATGTAGACAATTTTTGCTATATCAATCGTTTATATGTTTAATAAAACAGCAAAATAGCTAGCCACACAATCAATAAAGGAGTAGAATGGACAATTCCTTTGGAATTAAGCATGATAAGACCAGGTTTATGGTGCAGTTTTTCAAAAAACAATCAATAGGCTAGAGTTACAAATATTTTATTTATATAAATGTTAATAAATAAAAATTATAATAATTATTATTTATTAACATTTATCTTTTTTAGATAGACCTTATTTATTGATGATATTGCTCTGATAATTTATGTACTAAATTAATAAAAATGTTAACTTGCTCAGGTGGAATATCTTTTATGAATGCCATGACCTAAATTAAAAATATGGCCACTAGCACATTTTGAGCAAATTGATTTAAAATTGTTTGAACTTCAAGTTCAATACGTTCTTTTGAAGCATATAATTTATAGAAGGATCCATATTCCATGCCATGGAACTTTATTCCTGACATGATAACAAGCATCTTCAATATCTGTCATCCAGTCGATACCTAGCGCGTTACAGCTAGTCGCAGCCATTACCTCTAACCAATTGGCCAGCACCTTTAGTAAATAATGTCACAGGAACTTCACGATCCTCATATTCTCGTAGTAGAGCATCAATGATCTAATGCATATAATGAAAAGAAAATTGATAGTAATCAGTCCTAGTTAATACACCACTCAAAGTATCAAAAATCATTACTTATTAAGCACAATCTTATATTTGAGCATTTAAATAGAGAACTATACTTTCAGCAAATTTATCCAATAATAAATGTAACTCTTTTGGCTCGGTATAGATCATCTTTTTAATATATATAAAAACCTTACTACTTCGTCATTCAACCATATAGGTTGCAAATATTCATGGACTACCAGAAAAATCGATTAAAGGTACTTTTCCTTGTAGAGCCTTACGAATAGCGCGTACAGCATTCATTACGTAAACCAATTCGTTCTCAGGATCAGGAATTGGCAGTTTCTTTATATCAGCCAAATAACAAATAGGAAGTTAAAATATAGGTCATTCTGCGGTTGAAAAATAAAGACCTAGCCCATCGCATCAAGAATGGTAATAATATCTGAAAAAAGGATCTCTGCATCTAATGGAAAACTATGTAACAGTTGTAATGTCACTTCACAGGTTAACTAAGTATTTTTATATAATGAGATAAAATCGCCGGCTTGCTGAGGAATTTTTCGATATTCAGGTAAATAACGACCTGCCACTGTCGCATTATCCATGCTTGAGTTATATCAACAGGATGCTGTAATATCGCACGTAAGTAGCGATCGTTTGTTAATTCAGGCATGATTAGCTCTATTAAATAAGAATGAAAAATTATCAATTATCATTGTGTATTTACATTTTTATTGTTACTTATGTTCAGAAACAAGTTAGATATAGCTAAATTAATAT
>JBHEQW010000026.1:0-13079 GCA_046530935.1 Arsenophonus sp. | reverse complement strand
ACACCTAATGTGCTGACTTTACTTCAAAAAAGGCATGCAATTAAAAGTTAAGTCTTAGCCGCGAGGAGAGATCTTTGTAACCAGAGAGCTCTGATGCCGATAATAATGCCCTTGATATTTTGTTAGCAAGCTTTTTAATGAAGTGACATCCTACAGCGATGAAGAAGGTAGAGGTAGAGAAAGTAGAGAAAAATCGCGAAAAACTGCTTATTATGGTATTCTACGACTTTCAGTCAGAGCTCTGAGCATCAATAAGAAAGAAGAATTTGATTAAATCGGTTTTTGCTAGAGTGAGACTACTAAGAGCCGATGCCAGAAGAGGTGTAGTTCAAGAAAAATAACATTTTCAATATGAAATTTGCATTTTTCAAATTTGCTTAAAAAAGTTTTAACATGCTAATGGAATTTGAGCTGCTAACAAGCCTGGTTTATGGTAGCAAACAACGTGCAATGTAAAGATGTAGAACAGATTTACGAAGCATCAGAGCAGAGTAGCCTGCCACGTCATACAGCAAATTTCTTAATAACTCCTTTGTTGCGTTTCCTATAAACCTTTAGATGTCAATTTTTAACATATCTAACGTTTCATGATAACGTTTATTAGCTGTATGTAATAAATTGCTTAAGGTAATAAACCGGGATAAAAAAATAAATATTTATCTTATTATAGCTTAACTGATTTAAGTTTAGTGTATTGACCATCTAGATGATAGCCGTATATCTAGACTGACCTTGCTGTTATCAAAGGCTTTGAATTTTAGACTATTTTTATGTTTATCTCAGAGAGAAGAATAATATTTTTTAATGCCGAAATCAGTTTTTTGGCTTCACTGTAGTGTTATTCTGAAGATGGCAAGAAGACTCTGAACTGTTAAGAAAATCGTCTTATATTTTTTAGTAATTATTATGTGATTTTTAGTGTCTTTACTTTACTGGCGGCAATTCTGTGGTTCTTATTTGTATACTGCTGAAGCCTCAGCAGGTTAAACGGAAACGGCAACCTAGTTTCTTTGTTGTTTATTACCTCTATGTGCTCCTATCACAATATCAGCTATTTTCTCTTTACAGAATTTTACTACTTCTTTACTAAAATCTTTATTTTTTAAGCGTTTTTCATTACTCTGTAAAGAGTTTCATTAACTGTGTTTGGTCTAAGATTACTATATAGACCATCGTTCATATCTCTATTCATGGCAATATGGAGATATCTAGTAATCAATATAATTAAGTGTAAAAATATCATGATGATAAGACTCCATAGTTAGGCAACTAAAACACCTAAAATCCGAGTTGGTCTTAAGGAAAGTAAAGAAGATGCATCTACCTTGGTTAAGTTTTATGGCATATCAGAATTTTACTGTTGATAAAGGCTGAAAAGGAAATGAGTTTGATGATTGTGGCCAATATTACAAATAGTTTTCCTACAACGCTGTCGCAATCCCACTAAGTTGGAGTAGTTTTTCTGTAAAAAACCTTTTTTGTTCATTTTTACGATCTGTTGATAGTCGTACGCAATTTTCTGAACTCAGTTATATTTTGATCTGCTATGGATCGTTGTTTTTAGGTATAGCCCGATGTAAAATTTGCATAAATGTGAAGTGTGAAAGCAGTGAAGCTGTGAATCATAAAGCGTTTAAGAGCTAGGAGCTTGGTTATTTTTGAATGTAGATATAAAATATCTTCAGAAAATACAAAACGAAACTTTATGCCGTTATCTTTTTATAGAATAGATCGCACCACTCTACTCGATAGGCTTTTATCAGTTTTTAAAAGCCTAAGACACACCTGCAAATGCTGCTTGATGCTTCTTATGTAATCTTAATCAACCATGCCATAATTCCCATTCATCTACACTTAGCGATAATGGCAAAAAACTTACAGATCGGCTTTTTGATCTACGAAAAGGTTCAGTTACATGAAAATGTGAATTCGCCAGTTTATTGTACATGGCTCTTGATACATAACACCGACTTCTTGGAACTTCCGAGGCATTCTCAAAAGAATGGTATAGTCAAGCGATTTAATCAGTATTGTAGAAAATTGGTATAAAGCCAAGAATTTTAATTCTGATGAAGAGCTTGAGATCATTCTTCATCGACATGGTTGTCTGTAGAATTAGGAATTCTAAGAATAACTATTAGGCAGTGGTAGTAAAACTCCATGCGGAGTCTATAAGAAATTTGTTTGAGGTTGACCTGAATTATTCAAAAAACCCATACTATCTTCTAAGAGGTGATACCTAGATACAATCTTTCATCATCAACCTTATAAAAAGCATCGCTTACATCAAAAATTTTTAGAGCTAAGCAAACATCAAAAGTAATAAATCAAGAATTGTTATTAATATGGAACAGTGCAAATTTGATGATTTTAAATAAATGCACCAATAATTAACATGGTTATAATTAGCTCATAAAAGTGATTTAAATTATTTACATCTAGAGTTACACAATTCTATTATCGGTGAGCTGAACAATGGTTATGAACATAGCAAAGTTATACCATCGTCCAGATTTTTAGCTGTTATATCCCACCAAGCGAACTATTAAATTATAGATAGATTATGATATAAAAACCACATTAGAGGCATTGGTGTGCCAATTTTTTTTACCATATAGTGATGACTCTAACATCTTAATAAGCTTAACACATAATTTATCAGATTCAGTTAAACTAAGATATAGTGCATGATTTTTTATTTCATCAATTGGTATTATTAAGTTATACTTTACTTTTATTAAACTTGGTAAAATATTGGTGGCTAAGGTTAAGTGATTTTTTATTTCTATGCATTAACATGTCCACATTACTTCATTGAAACTATAGTGATAAGATTATATGTTATCCAATATTAATAATTTAAGAAATATCGCCATCATAGCTCACGTTGATCATGGAAAAACTACACTTATTGATCAGTTATTACAACAATCTGGCACCTTTGGTGAACGCAATAAATTCGATGAACGTGTGATGGATTCCAATGATTTAGAAAAAGAACGTGGCATCACGATTTTTGCAAAAAATACTGCTATTAAATGGAATGGTTACCGAATTAATATTGTTGATACCCCGGGGCATGCTGATTTTGGTGGTGAAGTTGAACGGGTTATGTCAATGGTTGATAGTGTGTTGCTATTGATTGATGCAATGGATGGACCAATGCCGCAAACAAGATTTGTTACTCAAAAAGCCTTTGCTCATGGTTTAAAACCGATTGTGGTAGTTAATAAAATTGATCGTACAGGAGCAAGACCTGATTGGGTTATTGATCAGGTTTTTGATCTTTTTGTCAACTTAGGAGCTACTGATGAACAACTGGATTTTCCTATCATTTACGCTTCAGCCTTAAATGGTATTGCTGGAACTGATTACAATGATATGCTGGTAGATATGACACCACTCTATGAAGCAATTATAAAATATGTTGCTCCTCCGAAAGTTGATAGGGAAGGCGCTTTCCAAATGCAAATATCTCAGGTTGATTACAATAATTACTTAGGTGTTATTGGTATTGGTCGAATTAAGCGTGGTGAAGTGAAGCCAAATCAAACCATCACTATTATTAATAGTGAAGGTGAAACATCTAGTGGCAAAATAGGTAAGGTATTAACGCATTTAGGATTAAAACGCATCGATTCTAAAATTGCTGAAGCCGGTGATATTGTTGCCTTAACAGGGCTTGGAGAATTAAATATCTCTGATACCTTATGTGATCCAAATAATATTGAAGCATTGCCAGCATTGGCTGTTGATGAGCCAACGGTAAATATGTATTTCTGTGTTAATACATCACCGTTTTGTGGTCGTGAAGGAAAATATGTTACTTCCAGTCAAATTTTAGATCGCTTGAAAAAAGAGTTAGTGCATAACGTTGCATTACGTGTAGAAGAGACTAACGATCCAGACGCTTTCCGTGTTTCCGGTCGCGGCGAACTACATCTTTCGGTATTAATTGAAAATATGCGCCGTGAAGGGTTTGAATTAGCCGTTTCTCGGCCTAAAGTTATTTTCCGTGAATTTGAAGGTCGCAAACAGGAACCTTTTGAACAGGTTTTAATCGACATTGAAGAACGACATCAAGGCTATGTTATGATGGCATTAGGTGAACGTAAAGGTGAAGTGCGCAATATATTGCCTGATAGTAAAGGACGAGTGCGGCTTAATTATATTATTCCAAGTCGAGGACTAATTGGTTTTCGAACCGAGTTTATGAGCATGACATCAGGAACCGCTTTGCTGCATGGAATCTTTAGTCACTATGATAATGTGCGTCCTGGTAAAATTGGTCACCGAAAAAATGGCGTTATAATTTCAAATGGTCAAGGTAAAGCGGTAGGTTATGCGCTTTATAGTTTGCAAGATCGCGGCAAGTTATTTCTTGGTCATGGTGCTGAAGTATATGAAGGACAAATTATTGGTATTCATTCCGGCTCTAATGATTTGACTGTCAATTGTTTAACAGGTAAAAAATTGACCAATGTGAGGGCATCAGGAACAGATGAAGCAACAACTTTATCCACACCTGTTAAAAAAACATTAGAACAGGCGTTAGAATTTATCAATAATGATGAATTAGTGGAAGTTACGCCACAATCAATTCGTTTAAGAAAGCGTTATTTGACAGAAAACGATCGTCGTCGTGCTTACAGAAATAAAGAAATTTAAATAACAAAAAATTGTTTAATTTTATCTAAATAAAAGTGCTAAATTCACATTTTTTTGCTTTTTTTATTAAAATTCAATTTTTATTTAGCATGGTGACAAAGTTTAGTGTTATATGAGAGAAATGCATATCAAAAATACCTTAAACATTCAATCACCAAGGATCTGATGAAGTTATCAGATTCTAATTAGAATCGCAGACCACTAATAAAATATTGTTATTGCTTAATAAGCAATAATTAATCTATTCAAATAAATATAAATAGCTTTTCATTTTTTAATGAAAGGTATGTGCTACACGACCACTCTTAATTTATTTGCAAAAATTGAGCATCTATTTTTAGATTAGCTTGTTATTTCTATAAATAACTGCTGTTTATTTTTAATGGGGACTCTTAGATTAAAGGGGAGCTATTAGCAAATCTGCTGTATGATTGTCAGTTAGGCTTTGCTCTAATGCTTAGTGAATTTGTTCTCCATCTTTGAAATTGGACATTGTTTACCACAAGTGTTAAAAGTACTCAGGTAAAACCATCTTAGCCGGTTATAATTTTCTGAAAAGATTAGAGCAACTTAAATACTATTGAAAGACTTATTTTTCTAAGACTATAGTTATTAGAGATTCAACTTTGTTGGCTGCTTATGTTGCAAAATCATATTCAATTGGATTTATTTAGATTTATTGTTCTTATCGATGTCCATTACCCATTACAGTGATGACAAGTTGTGGACTGCTATCAGTTCTTCTCGATTATCTTTCTTGAGCTTTTTTATCGCTGATGGATAATACTTTGTTGGAAAGCTTATCAACAAAATATCAATGACTTTATTAATTAAATCATAACCTTCTGATGCCCAGACCTCCTGGGCAGCTTAGCTTTAACTTTCTGGTTGCATATGCCTTTTGTGTGACTTGAAATCTACCAGATTAGCTGTTTTATGTACCAAATAGAGTTGCTGCTATGCTGTGTGTCCATAAATGTCTTTGCATTAAATTCCAAAAATTAAGGCACAATCTCATCCGCAGATGGCCTAGAGATATAGTTAAGCTACGTGCTCACAATCCATTAAAAAGTTTGATAAGTTTCGCTTATAATTTTCGATAAGTATCTTCGACCGCAACTAGCTATTTACATCCATGCTCAGTAACGCTAATAATAATCAGCAGGCAAAGGTAATCATTTTGCCTGACAGGACTGTCTTATGGTATTGGCCAAGAAATAAATGTAGCACGTAGTATCGATTAAATCACGCATGTGGAAATAAGGTTCAAGCATTTATATGTCCTCTTTAAGCTTTTGCCACTGCAATTACCAATGGTCTTAGGTATTTTAATCTCAATATCGCCTTATACCAAGGCGATATGCTTATCTGTGGCAAATAACCGTTACTGATACGGAGAGAACACATAACATCTATCAATAATCGGCGCTTTAACATCTTGTTGCAGAATGGCTCCGAGCTCAGCATCAATGCTGCTGGATCAGCTGGATAGCAGCCAATTAATGATAAGTTCATGCAATGAATATAATAGCTAATATCTAGTTTAGCTGATATATGTATGGTAGATTTTTCATAAAATATCATCTATCGGTTGTTCAAAGCATTTACGAAATCAATCAGCAGGATATGTGCCATCCTATCTAAAATCCTATACATAAAAATAAGCATAACTCATAATTTATTCGACATGATAAAAAATAGATAAATAAATTTCAGGAGCTTTTTCTTGCTTAAAGAAGAGTGCATCAATGATGCAAGCACAGATTAATAAAATAATGCCTAGTAAACTATGCATGGATACAACTTGCTACCGATGAATTAAGAGTACACTGTTCTAGAAACTGACATAATAATCTATAATAGCAATTATAACAATCTGTTTAACAATCATACTTGGAAGTAATTATTAAAGCCTTGAACTATAGCATAATCTTTCAGTTCTTTTCGCAAGTGAATATTAATCTTTATTCTATATCTCTTATATTATTTACTCTGCAAGACGAGAGTAAATACCTAAACTCAATTCTATTTCTTGATTGCTCATTAGAGAGTTTCATCGAAAAAGAGAAGATTAAGTTCTTCACTCGTAAATAAATCATTTGATGGATGGTTTTAAAAAAAAAGTGTAGTTGATTTTTTAAAGGAATATTTTGATTGTAATAGAAGTTGCATTTCTCTTTCATGGTATATAACACAGGCAATCTTATTCTAATTATAAAATAGTATTTTATGAAAAATTACTGAAGTTTTCTCTATTTTCATAAGTTATCAGGAGCAACACAAAATATTGTTTTATTTAATTTTTAAATAATCCTATTATAGGTTTCACCTATATCAGCAATTTAACTCCATAATATATAGTTATTAGTGGATCTAGTGTATAGCTAGTCTGATTAGGCTGGATACGCTTCTTCGCTCTGATGCTTTGTTAATCTTTTTCCCATCATTAAATTAGATTTTGGTTACCACTAGTGTCAGAGTTAAATCTCTTTATCTGATCCTAGTTTTTCTGACTAAACTGTAGCGGCTTAAATACCAAATTATGCATACTTCTTGTGTATGTAGTTTTGGAGATGCTAGTAGCATAATTGCTGATTGATTTAGTAAATGATTTCAACAATAGAAAGATGATATGACATGAAAAGTCTACTCCACAGGCATCTTCAAAACCAGATATTACCTTGTGATATCTTTTGCATGAACTCATCTCTAATTGTGCTAGCTATCTGATAGCTACCGTAGTTGACGGCTCAGCTTGAAGGCATGCTGTGATAATACACAATCTTAAACGAAGCTTTGTCGACTAGCTTCATGTCCGTGTCCTTTTTCCACAGTTACCTATAACTGTTATCTGTCACATCTGGGCATACAGACTTGCATAGGTGATGTTGAGATTAAAGCGCCTAATGTTATTGGATCGCATCGGCAATGTAATGTGCTTCAACAGCTCATTGCTATAGTGCTACATACAGCATTATCTAAATGGTATAAAAAACGTTGAAAAGTTGCTTGCATGGTTGGTATATATACGAAGCATATCTAACAGGTTGCTATTCACAAAGGAAATTTGGTGTTGCTCTTCTAGGTAAAAAAAGCACATATACCTTCTGCAAGGGTATATGTCAGAAGACTGAAACAGTAATGATTTGAATATGGACAGACAATGGGGTCTTGAAGAATTCAAGCGATATTGGTAGCTATGGTTATTTCTTGCTAGATGGCACTACTGTTAAGCAAGATGATTGCCTTTTCATGTCTATGATTATCGGCAATAACTGACATGGATGTAAGGAGCTAGTTGCGCTTGAAGATGCTTATTGAAAGTTAGCAGGTGCACAGGCAAAAACTTTTCAATGGCCTACGTGCAGCGTAGCTTTAACCAAGTACTTCCAGGCTTGCTACTGGAGACTGTGCCATTGGTTTTTTGAATGCAATGGCAAAGATATTCAAAGATATGAAGAATCAACGCTGTTGCTGGTATATAAAACAGAGAATATGCTGGCTTCACTTTCCAAAAGTATGCAACTAAAAGTTAAGGCTGTGAAGTTTGGTGGATGGTGATCTCCAGTCTATTCACCATTCCTAGAAGAAAGCTGTGATGTCACTAATAACCAACTTGATGTTTTGTTAATAAAGTTTTCAGCGAAATATTCTACAGCAACAAAAAAAGCTAGAAAAAGATTGAGAAGAATTGCTGGCATTCTAATAGTTACAATAAGAGTAGTGACCATCAATAAGAACAACTAAGTCGATTGAATCGGTTTTTGCAAGAGTGATCCTACGAAGCTGATAGGAAAAGAACTATAGTTCTAGAAAAACAACCATTTCAATGTTATTCAAGCTACTTGAATATGCTCAGAAAAATGGAGCCAGTTAATGGGATTTTTGATCTGCTAACCAAAGTGCTAAACAATATTTAATTTAAGGATGAAGAACGCACTATACTATGGTGTTATCAGTATAAGTATCCTGTTTAAGCGGATTTTATGATTTAAGTAGTATTCTATACTATGTGATATGTTATTTTTTTAGGAATTCATGCAAATATAGGTAGGAATAAATCTCTTAGAAAGCATAAATCTGGTAAAATCAGAAAGACAACATGTGACTTGACGTATTACACAGCCTGTTTATACGCATGGCTTTATGATCTCCCTACTGAAATTAATGATGACAGACAGACTAAATTTTCTATGACAGCACAAAAAAACTGCCATACAGCAATGTGTTCAACTTGTCACCAATTTTTTCTTGATATCTAAGTTATGACATCCATGTATAATAGTTACTATTATACATTGGTTTAAGCAACTCATAGCCAAAGAGGATGACTATTGATAAAACTGTATTGAGGAGGCAATGACTAAAAGTATGCATGCCGATGCATTCATCATCTATATGATGGAACTAGGTATAATCACTCTATCCTTTGCCATCAAAGATAAATATAAAGATAACTAGGCCTATAGACCTGATGAATTTGGACAAGATGATGATCCTAATTTCTTTGGCGGGATATCTAAATGGTAATTTATTTAATGTATATAATCCCATATCCAAACTAAACTGTTTTTTATCATTGATGTCTACTACTGAAATAAATTTCTTAAAAAATGGACTGAAAGTATCAACTTGGTTGCTCCTCTATCTGTTGAAAAATGCTTTCCTACTACACTTTATGCCATGTGGTTATATTGATGTTCGGCGCGTTACTATGCACTTTATTTCATTAATGTTCCTGCAGCTCCTTTTTCTACCAAAGCTTTAATTTAAAAGCTTGTATTTTCATGCACACTCAAATTTGCTGAGCAGTTGGTTAGCAAAGCAGGTTCATATTTTACTCGACTGATACTGACAAAATGTTGCTTTCACTTGGTATATCTTCTTTGGCTTTTTTTATAATAACTTGGCGCTACTTAACTATTTGTTTAGAGTTTTCCACACACGTGCTTATGCTTTCTCTTGGCACGTAAACATAGTATCGAAATTAGTATCTTCTATGCTGTGAACAGTTATGGTTAAGAACTTAATCCAACATCTTCATAGCCAGGTCTACATCACACTCCTGACGGTATGTGATATTAAAGATTCTGAATGATGTTAGCTATTCTTCAAAAAAACGCTCAAAGAAATTTGCCAAGGAATTTTCATCCGGATGAGCTGCTGCCATCCACAGATATGATCTGATAAAACCAAATAAATATTCTTGCTCTTTGGTATATCTGCACCAGAAAAAAGAGGTATCAGTATTATCTGAATGTACAATACAGACGTTATTGAAAATTGCACTTTATTAAAAAAACGAAAGGACTGTTGCATAACATGAAATGCTTCTGACGTTACCTTATAAAAGCTAATCGTGGACATACGCATCAAAATTGCAATATTATTACTGAATTGGAGTTTGTTTTACATTATTACTATGACAACAAAACTTAAGTAGTGCCGGTAGTACACAATGATGCAGGAAGAGATGATTTTTCGCTATATTAGCTATATTCAGGCAATATATTTTAAGATGATAGGTTATATTATTCTTTCGTGTTAAATCGTAAACGTGGCACATTATTACCAAAGGTGTATAATGTGCTGGATCTGTCAGGTGATAAAAAATCGAAAAACCGGTGCTTTGGTAGGCTTTTTGATGAAAGAATTCTTCCGCACAGATCCGTACAAATGCAGTTAGTGCACTGACGGTCTACTTTTTATCGACGTTAAGCTTAGCAAACAGACAATATAATTGTTATCAGAAAAAGTGCATAAAATAAAAAAACAATGGTTATTAAATAATATCATATGGTTAATTTTTTAAGATTAGTGTATTAGATTAAATAATATAACATTAAAATGAAATTTTAACTTAAAATATATCCAGTTAATCAATTCTATCTCCTTTTTAGGAATAAGAAATGACTTTTGGTCTTCAGTTAAAAATGGCTATTCAATTTCCTACCAATAAACAGGTTTACAAAGTATTAGATAGGAGAGAAGATTGATCATTATGCATAAGATTTACTAATAATTTAGAATACATATTCAATGAGGGCCTTTACTTTGCTAAACGATATTAACTTAAGTTTGTTTAGTTTTATCAATGCCACACCAATTATATCAATTGGCACATTAACACTAGCAAAATTTTTGGCTAAACGACTTATTCTTATATTTCCATTAATTACAATTGCCTGCTGGCTTTGTGGATCATCGAAAAATCTAATTCGTCAAAGAGTGTTTGTCTGTAAAACAGCTTTTGCAGTTATTATAAGTTTAGCTATTTCAGGTTTTATTGGGGTAATTTTCCCACAAGAGCGACCTTTTATGTTAGGAATGATAGGCAAACATTTTCTTGTTCATGATCCGACACCATCATTTCCAAGTAATCATGCTACTATTGCTTTTACATTCGCTTTTAGCTTTTTTTTCTGGTTAAAAAAATGGGTTGGAGTGTTATTATTTATACCGGCTTTTATAATTGCCTGGATGAGAATTTTTCTCGGCGTACATTGGCCTTTAGATATGGCAGGAGCATTTTTGATAGCAATTATGGCTTGTGGAATTAGTCAAATAATATGGAAAATTGCTGGCTATAAGTTATTACCATATATAATAAAAGCTTATAAAATGTGAGTTATTAGTAAATCTTTGTGTACTTCACTTCAGGTCAGGATACGTTCCACTCTGATGCTTCATGAAGCTGTTCTCAATCCTAAAATTGGAGATTGTTTACCACTTTGAGGTTTTTGTGCCAATGGTAGATAAAAATTACCTTCGCTAATTCCAGATTTTATGAGCAGATGTATGAGCAGATGGAAGTAGTCTAAATACCATTTAAAAGGTTGTTTTTCTCTAACTACAGTTCTTCTGGTATTGGTTTTTCATGGATATGCTTCGCAGGTATACAAATGGTAGTATACTATTTAACGTTTTTATAGGTTTCAGATAAGGTTGAAGCAAAAAAGCTGTTAAAGCATATTCCGTTGCTGCTGCGATCTATCTGATCTTAGTTAGGTAGTTTAATCTCAAAATAGCGAATACCAGTCTATATGGTTAGCTGTGGTAAGTAACCATTACTGATAACAGAAGAGATGACGCCAGTTAACAAATCTGTGTAAGCATGATGTAGCAACATGGCTTCTGGCTCAACTTCAACGACTGTGTGCTATCAGTCTACCTAGCACCATTACATATTAGTTCATGCAAGGAACTACATGTAATGTCTTGTTTTGTAGATATATCTAGTATAAACTTTTTTAATGGCATATCATTTCTCTATTGTTGAAATCATTCACGAAATCAATCGGCAGGATACTACGCTACAATCTTAGAAATTCCATATACTAAAAATGGAGCACAACTCCATTTGTCATCAGTTAGCTGGTATTTAGAGTAAATCAGGTAAATGGTATCTGATTGATCATTAATATGCTAAATACCATATAATTAAGGCATTAATGTGAAATAAAATTTTCATCTTTATTCATTCAAATGCCAGCGATTGAAATGAAATCATTTGTGATTATCAGCTCTAATCTTTGGTAAATAACTAATAAATCTAGCAAGTTAATTTATTAAAGTTGGCTGCTGTCGATATTTATTATTTCGATCGTGCAAATCTTCATAATAACGATACTCACCAATAATACTGAGCTTATCTGAATCTAAGTCAAATACTATATGGCTTTTGAGTAAGTTATTACTATATTGCATCTTCCTATTTGGGTTTTCTGATTTATCACGTTAAATAAAAATATATATTGAATCTCATTGATAATTACCGTTATGCGTTAGTGCATGGTTATTATGTCGATAAGCTGTATTATTATCTTCACATTGCAGTTTAGTGAAAGATCATGTTTTATCAATCGTTGAATCATGTTGCTGTTCATCATTCTTAAAATCCAGATTAAAATTATTCTGGTTATATTTGATGTGAATAAAAATGCTATTCCATACTTACTTATTATGTATTTGTTATGCCAACCGATAAATTTATCTTCATTACGCCATGACTACAATACATAGCATTCACTTTTATTACAAACATACCGTTAATTAACGGACACGGCATATAAAAACTAACCTGCCTTATATTACATGAATTTCCCTGAATTACTAGGTTCAGGAATAGTTGTATTCGCTCGCAAACAACCATTTAATATTTTACTTATTTTGGGAGTAATGATGTTGATCATGCCAATTATGGCATCTAAAAGATAAATTAAAGACATATCAAACCGCACATAACTTCGACATGTTTAATCACAATTAAGTGCTGCAAGAAATCTTCTTCTATGACAGAGACATCATTATTGGGTCTAGTATTATGGATATAAAGCCGTTTGGAATCAATTAAAATAATAATAGTGTATTGTTCAGGCATACCTTGAATTCTTATATCGGTGCTACTTCCT
>JBHEQW010000025.1:0-8525 GCA_046530935.1 Arsenophonus sp. | reverse complement strand
ACACCTAATGTGCTGACTTTACTTCAAAAAAGGCATGCAATTAAAAGTTAAGTCTTAGCCGCGAGGAGAGATCTTTGTAACCAGAGAGCTCTGATGCCGCTAATAACGCTATTGATCTTTTTTTTTAGAAGGGTTTCATAGAACTATTCTACTACAGAAATGAAAAAAAATCTGTAAGCGACGTAAGCGGCTATAAATGGAGTTGACTTGTTTAGCCTGGTTAGAGACAACGTCTAATTAAGGATGGAGAATAGACCCATGAATCATCATAGTATAACGTAGCCTGATCACCATACAGCATATTTGCTAATAATTCCTACTTGGAATTATTATCATAATATTTATTTTTATGATTATTTGATTAAATATTTAAAAACTTGCATTACGTGAAGTTCGTGGAAAGGGGATGGTTTCACGAATATTTTGTACACCACTGACATAAGCGCACAGGCGTTCAAATCCAAGACCAAATCCAGCGTGTGGAACACTACCATAACGGCGCAGATCGCGATACCAGCTATAATCTTCTTGGTTAAGTTCCATTTCTTTCATACGAGCATCTAATTTATTCAATCTCTCTTCACGCTGTGAGCCACCAATGATTTCACCAATACCTGGTACTAATATATCCATAGCAGCAACAGTTTTATTATCATCATTTAGACGCATATAAAAAGCTTTAGTGTCTTTTGGATAATTTTTGACAACCACTGGTGCTTTGAAATGTTTCTCAGCTAAATAACGTTCATGCTCAGAAGAGAGATCGATACCCCAAGCTACTTGGTTTTCAAAGGATTGCTTCGATTTCTGCAGCACTTTAATCGCATCGGTATAATCAATTTGAGCAAAATCCGAGGTGATAAATTTTTCCAACCGGTTAATAACGTTTTTATCGATCCTGTCAGCAAAGAAGGTTAGGTCATCATGGCGTTCTTGCAAAACTGATTTAAAGACATATTTTAATATTTTCTCAGCCAAGCTAGTTATATCGTTTAAGTTAGCAAAAGCAACTTCTGGTTCAATCATCCAAAATTCAGCCAAATGACGGCTGGTGTTAGAATTTTCTGCACGAAATGTTGGGCCAAAAGTATATATTTTGCTTAACGCACAAGCATAAGCTTCGCCATTTAGCTGACCGGATACTGTTAGAAATGCTTCTCGAGCAAAAAAGTCTTTATCAAAATTAATATTACCTTTTTCTGTTCGTGGAATATTCTGCAAATCTAATATTGAAACACGAAACATTTTACCACCACCTTCAGTATCAGAGGTAGTAATAATTGGTGTTGGCACCCAAAGATAGCCTTCTTCATGAAAGAAACGATGAATAGCTTGGGCTAGGGTATTGCGAACACGTGAAATAGCACCAATAAGATTGGTGCGTGGACGTAGATGTGCCACTTCACGCAAGTATTCAACGCTATGACGCTTGGGAGATATTGGATAGCTATCAGGGTTTTCTATCATGCCGACAACGACGATCTGAGTGACTAATAATTCAAAAATTTGTCCTTGAGATTTCGATAACTTGACAATCCCAGTTACTTCAATCGAACAACCGGTAGTTAAATATAAAACTTCAGTTTTATAATTATCTAGTTCATTATTTACAATAGCTTGTAATGAATTAAAACAGGAACCGTCATAGACGGCAAGGAATGAGAAACCAGCTTTTGAATCTCTCCTTGTACGTACCCAGCCACGAACGGTTGCTTCTTTCCCTACCGCTACACGGCCTTGTAGCACTTCGACTACAGGCACTATATTCATAAAATACTCTCTTTTAATATTTAGTTGTTTAAAGTTGTTTGCTCCTAATTAGGAAAGCCATTATCTTACTTGTCATAGCGTAAGAAACAAGCAATATTAATGATATTAATATAGGAATAACCAGATAAAAATACATTTATAATAAGAATTGCATTTACAATGATGCAATAACCAACACAATAACTTGCCATGATAGTTAATTAGGTTTGTTATCAAACCGCTCAGTTATACTAGGGATATTAAAAGCTTTTTTTAAGCGGTCGATAAATTTATTATCATCACAGATCGTTTTTCCTGGGCTATCAGACAACTTAGCGACTGGTTTTCCATTACATTCAACTAATTTAATCACAATATTAAGCGGTTTTACCTGAGGAATATTGCATGTTAAACGGGTGCCAATACCAAAAATAATGTTGATACGTTTATAAAAATATTTATAAAGAATCAATGCTTTTTGTAGGTCAAGGTTATCTGAAAAAACAAGCGTTTTACTCATCGGATCGATAGACAGTTTTTTATAATGACTAATAGCTTTTTCACCCCATTCTAACGGATCTCCTGAGTCATGTCTTAATCCTTGATAACGATTGGCAAATGTGACATCGAAGTCTCGCAGGAAAGCATCCATCGTAATACAGTCCGTTAGTGCAATACCTAATTGATCGGGATATTCATCCAGCCAACTTTGCAGCGCAACACGCTGACTATTAGCAAGATCAACGCTAATTTGCTGATGGGCTTGAAACCACTCATGAGCTTGGGTGCCAACAGGTTTAAGCTGTAATTGTTGGGCTAACTTATAATTACTTGTGCCAATAAAATAAGGGAAATTATGTTTTAGCTCATTGATAATAGCGTATTGAACTGTATGAGAAAAACGTCGGCGAGTGCCAAAATCCATTAATTTGAAGTTTGATAAATCAATATTCAGCCTTTTTGCGTCTTGGTAAAAATAATTAATTAATTTATGTAACTGTTTAATAGCATCTTCGGTTGTTACATTAGGAGAGCGATCACGGTGAACTAGTTTGCTGATTAAGGCTAATAGCGGCACTTCCCAAAGAATAACTTCACGCCATGGACCACTAATTCTTAGCGCTAACTGGTTTTCCTGCGTGGTATAAACCTTAATCTGCGTGGGATTGAAGCGAAAATCCTTTAACCAATCAAGATAATCAGGTTTAAAAAAAATTAGACCACCCAAATAGCGATATTCAGTTGGCGTTAATACAATATGTGCCATTTGATCTATTTGTTGTCGTACAGCTTGAGCATAGTTACCAAGTCGTTCATCACTACGGCAACGAAATTCTGCCACGACCGATACTTGGTTATACTGATGAAAGACGGCTTGTTGCATATGCAGTTTATAAGCATCAGTATCTAGCAGTGATGTAATGATAGGTACAGCATCTAAATTCATAATGCGTTAGCTATCCTCGCGGAAGCATTACTCTCGACTTAAAGATAAAATATGCAAAAGTATACCTGTTCATGCTAGTAAGAGTGAAGGTCGTTCAATTATATTTGTGGCCTAGTTGTTTGGTCCAGGATCATTATATAGACCTTCTTCGCACAGACCATCTTAATGGCAATATTGATATGTTTAGGACAACAAGCATCCATGATGATTAGGCTCCATCGTTAGCCAACTACAACACCTAAAATCAGAGCTCCTCTTCAGGCAATTAAAGAACCTGTGTTTACTTTGGCTAATGGTTATAGAATATACGAACTTGCCATTGCTAAATGGCAAAAACGAGATGATGTTGATGATTGACTATGTTAATCAAAGTTGTTGGTTTTCTTGCAGAGCAAGCTCTAGCCATATTTATATTTTAATTGTTATGCTAATTTCTTACAAATAACTCTTCAATTATACAACCTTATTAGGTGATTGTGAGTAATTTCGTCCTAACTAGCAAAAGTTTCGTACCATTTATGTACATCTGATCAAAAGATGGACTTTTTATCAATGATCGACTTAAGAAAACGGAAAAGACATACTTTGTAAGATATTCTTCAAGAATCTCATCTATCAGATTAGACACCTTGTTGATCTCTGTCGATTAAGATTGGCGATTAAGATCGTGATTCATTATTTTTTTTATATCCTCCTCTTCCGTATTTTTTAGCTCTTCTATGTAGGATATGATCCTTCCATTCAAAGAATTCATGGAAAATATTTACTCGACTTCAAATACTACTTAAGTGCATTTATATTGGCTTTTGCAGATGAAGCAAGGAAGTAGTTACGACGCAATCTAAACGCTATTTTCAAATCAATGTCTATTTATTTCGTTAACTCCACTAAAATCAAGCTATTCAACATATATAACAGATAATGAAACCATTTATTCTTGTCATCTAATTTTCCTAGATGAGTTCCAATAAGATTGTTAAATCTTTTCCTGCAATCTGAGATTTTGCAACGATATCTCTATAACCCTATAATCAATATTCCTACAAGATAACATGTTAAGTGTAACAATATGAGTAGGATAAACTAAAATCAGTTACTTTAATGCATGAATCGATATCATCATACAATTGTCACCAAGGCAAACTAATCGAATGAAGGTTTATGTTGAGAGATGGTATAAGAAAAGAGTTTTTGAGTTATTAGCAAATCTGCTGTATGGTTGTCATAACTACGTTCCACCATGAACCTTCTAAAATCTATTTTTTCAATCCTTAAATTAGACGTTGTTTACTTTACCACCATGGTCAGTAAATCAAAATCTCATTAGCTTATTCAAGCATTTATGAGCAAATTGGATCGATTAAATATCATTGAAATGATTGTTTTTCTCTAACCATAATTATTTTTACCTTAAATTCCTCGTTTTTATTTTGACGACCACAGTGCTCTGACTGGAAATAATAGAATACAAGCAGTTTCTTCTTGTTCTTTCTCCAGCTTCTTATCACTGAAGAATATTTAACTGAAAATCTTGTCAACAAAACATCAAGATCGTTATTAGGGACATCATAGCTCTCTGCTATAGGCAGATCTTGTGAAACTATTAGCCTTAATTTTTTGATTGCATGCCTTTTTGAAGTAAAGACAGCAAATTAGCTGTTTTATATATCAAGATCGTTGATACTGGTATCTAGAAATATCTTTGGCATTACATTCCAAAAACCAAAAGCATGATCGCCACTAGAAACATCTGTAATATACGGTTAATGCACTTGCTCTCAAAGCATTAATTAATAAATTAGGCCAAAGTTCTATTCTGACTCTAGATAAGCATCTTCAACCGCAAGTAGCTCCTTACATCCATCCTCAGTGACAACTATAATAATACCAGCAGGCAAAGATGCTCCTCTTTTCTGATATATGACTGTATATATCATCAGTAAAAAAATAAACGTAGCCCGTATCGCGCTTAAACCCAGTAGGGATCATTGTTTATACTCTACAAGTTATTGCTGTTTTAGACTGATCTGCTGATAGTGTTAACAAATAAACCATCTACTTTTTCACAGCTCTACTCAGAGTGCTCCATGAAAATCACAGATGCACATGCCTCACAAGTACAGCCATGACAGCAACTATTCAATGCTTTTCTAACACTTCAAATAGTGCTGTAATAACAAGCTATTGAAGTACATTCCATTGCCGATGCGATCCACTTGACTTTAAGCAGTTTAATCTCAATGTCATCTATACCAGTCTGTATAGTATTTACTGTGACAAATAATCATTACAGTCAATAGGTTGACACAACAATCGATAAATCGTTGTTCAGCATATTGTGCAGCAATGAGTTCAAGTTCATCCTCAACAGAGTGGGTAGCTATCAGCTCTCTAGCAGCATTACGTATGAGTTTATGCAATGGATTACAGGTAATGGCTGGTTTCACTGATAGCTGTATGGTAGACTTTTTCATAGGATATCATCACTCTGTTGTTGAAATTATTTTCTAAATCAATCAACAGGAGATACGCCACTATCTCCGAAACTTCTACACACAGCAAAAATAAGCATAACTCAGAGTTTGTATGACTGTTACCTTTATTATTTCAACTTCTGTAGGCAGCAAAAATCCTTCATATCAATATAATGGATTTCTACCAATAACATTTTATGAGATAGGCAAATATCAACATCATTTAGTTTTTACACCTTAGCCAAGGGTAAGGTTAGATATCAAATAACGCTTCTCAAAAGTATAGGCAGCTATTTTTGGTTGCTTGAAGAGTAGCTATAATTTTTAGCTCTTATAGTAGTTGTCTTATGATTGGGGCCTTATAATCATGATATTTTACAATAAACTTATATCCATCAGTAGCCATATTGCCATGAATATAGCTGTGCTGACGATGGTCTATATCATGCTCCCGCAGCAAATAATTAACTTTATTATATAAAAATTTATAACTGAAATGGCTGCTAAATTTGTTGCTGTTTATCATGTTAATAACATAACCGAGTATTAAATCGAGCATTGATATATAGTTAAACCTTCTTTGCAAAACAGATACTTATCTTATTTAGTTTTTAGGAAAGATAAGCAAGAAGCTGACAAGTATCTAATCAAGCAGTATTATCATACTAAATAATATAACTGATCTGATGGTGGCACTGAATACTGCTATGACGGCACAATTACTAAGTTGTCAACAACGGCTGATAGCAGAATTTCAACAAATTTAACTTCATAATTCTTTGATAAAGAATAAATAGTTTATGCTTCAATACACTACAGTCCATCTAAAAATATTCTGACAACAGTACGTACTACTTTGCTTACTAATCAAAACATTTAATATGGAGAATTATAATCGAGTACGTGCCTGCCATAATTAGAACTTTTGTTGCATAAAATCCAATATTCCTTTCATTCTGAAGTATGGTATTGACTATCAATTTTTACTAGATGTCTTAATTATTTTAAATTCAGCAAACCAGAAGTTACTTATCGTTTAATTGACCTATTGATTTAGCTAAGGCGCTATGGTGAAACACATAAAAAGCTGATGTATCTGGCTTTGAAACAGTTAACGTAGTTAAAAATCTTTTGCCGATCGATATCTATTTAAAAAAATTGATAAGACGTTAAATGAAAAGCAATAATAATTTTATTATTCGCTATGTGAGCTACTTTTCATTCATAAAAATAATTATTTAAATTAAATATTTATTATTTTATAATAATTATCTAAGTAATATCTATTATATTGCTTTTACCTATTTTTTTTAAACCTTAAATGATAAAAATCATTTTTACATACCATTTTAAATTTTGTTGAATAAATTTAGCAAAAGACTATTTTTATAAAGTATAAACCGGCAAATACTTCCTACGAGTAAATAATTCACATTATTTATCAAAAAAAATATATAGCTAATGTTTTATGCACTTATTAAAAAGGCACTATTTTTTATTTGAATAGAAAATAAACTCATGGAATTACTTGCCAGCAGCTTAAATGTATCATGCATTCATTTTTATCGATAAAGTTTATGATCTTTAGCAAGCAGTCAATATTAACCTAACGACTTGTATGTGATTAACATCTAAGAATCCATTTGGAGATTAGTATCTTGGTCTTGATAAAAATTGTGAATGTATTGATACTTTTGGCATTATGGAATTTGATTTCCTAAAAATGGGAACTCTTGTTACCTGTGTCCACCACATGGTGTTTTATAATTTAGATGTTGATAACATAATTGAGAATATTAAAAAAGCGAAGTACGCCAGTACTATCTGTGTTAACATTGGCAAAAATAAAGATACGCCTATTGAACATGATAAAATACGATTATTTAAATTACATGGAAAATTTATTCATATGCATGTTATAGTGCTATCAATATTTCAATATTGATGAAGGCTTGAATGATTTATTGCAGCCAATTAAAAATAAACAACATTCATTAGAAGAACAAGATCAAAAGTATCTTCCTATGGTGATAAAAATTGCAATTAAATTTAACTGAAAAGATATTATTTAAATTACTTATAATTTAAGTTCCTAAGCAGATTATTGATAGTATCTTATTGGCGAGAAGTACCACTTTGGATCGAAATTTGTGAGAGGATTAAGTATTCATATAAAAGCTGCTAGGTTAAAGAGCCACCAATGCAATTGAAAAGCACTAAATTTGTTCGTTTATTATGAATAATAATTAACATGGAAGTTACCAATCATTGCTGTTAAAGTTAATTCTTTGGTTGCAGCAAGAGAAAATTTTCAGAAAGGTGGCACGCCACACATCATTATTAGAAGTTTATTGAGAATTTGTTTATCACGGACCTAAATTAATTAAAAATATCGTTAATTATATTTTATATCTTAATTAAGATCATAAAAAAAAGTGGCTCGCTTTTTATATTAGTTAATATTTATTTTGTAAAATGATAACTTATTAAGTTCAAAACTTTCTTTGAATATTTTTACATAAAAACCATAAATTTTTTCTATTATCTATTTCATAGAACTGTTTTTATCTTAATTTTAATTAGTATGAATTTTAAACTAGTAATAGTCTGATTAGATCAGATTGGTGATAAATAAAAATAAACCAAAATAATCTCAATGGTGCTTGTTTATATCATAATTATGAACATGAAAAAAAAGATGATGTTAGATTTAGCTAAAAGAATGTTATTTCGCCCATGTTTTAAAGAAAAATGTTGGTAGTGTTTACTTATAGAGAAATGACTTTCAATGTTTGATGATGCCGGATTATATCATTCTTTTTAAGAACAGCTGAAAATTATCACTTTTTAATGAA
>JBHEQW010000024.1:0-8749 GCA_046530935.1 Arsenophonus sp. | reverse complement strand
AACTGCCATTTGCTCTGGTGTTTTAGCAAATCGTCTGCCAGTAGCGGCAGGAATAATTAATAATGATGTGATAATTAAAGCACCAACAAATTTCATGGCAATACCTATAGTAATAGCAGTAAGCAGGATTAATAGTATTTTAAGCTGCTGTATCTTTATACCATCAACAAAAGCTAAATCCTGATTTACTGTTATTGACAGCAAATTACGCCATTGCCAGATAATGATTGAGCAAACAATTGCCACGACTATCGAGATTGAAAAAACATCTTTTGTGGTTACTGATAATAAATCACCAAATAAATAAGCCATTAAATCCATACGAACATTGGCCATTAAACTAGCGACTACTAATCCAAGTGATAGTGCACTATGTGCCATTATCCCTAATAGTGTATCAATGGCTAGTTGTTTGCGCTTTTCTAGCAAGACTAATAAAATAGCAAGAATAAGCGTGATAGCAATAACGGTATAAAACAGATTAACATTAAGTAATAAACCAAAAGCGATGCCAAGTAATGAGGCATGAGCGAGAGTATCGCCAAAATATGACATACGACGCCAGACAACGAAAGAACCTAGTGGTCCTGTAGCAATGCCTAACAAGATACCGACTAGCCAAGCAGGTAATAATAGTTCAATCATGACTACAGTTCCCTGTAAGTTTATCATCAATATCATTATCTAAATCATATTTATGATTATGATGATGGCGATATATACCTATCTGTTCTATCCCACGCTGGCCAAACATGGCAATAAATTCTGGATCTAAAGCCAGATCCTCTGGTCGACCAGAACAACATATTTTTTTATTAATACAAAGTACTTTATCAGTTTTTGCCATTACGAAGTGTAGATCATGTGAGATCATAAAAACAGCACAATTTAATTCAGTGCGAATATTATCAATCAGATTATATAAAGCAACTTGACCGTTGATATCTACGCCTTGTGTAGGCTCATCTAAAACAAGCAATTGTGGTTTATTTAGTAGTGCACGGGCAAGTAGTACACGTTGAGTTTCTCCACCAGATAGTTTTTGCATTTGTTGCTCGATAAGATGATCAGCGCCAACACGTATTAAAACAGGAATAATATTAGTAGTTGTTACTCTAGGTTTTAATGTCATAAAACGTTTAACTGTTAAAGGCATGATTACATCAAGTGATAAAATTTGTGGTAGATAACCGATACGCAATTTAGCTTGATAAATTATTTCTCCTTGACTTGGTGTAATTAACCCAATGACTATCTTAGCTAAAGTAGATTTACCAGCACCATTTGGCCCTAATATGGTTAATATTTCCCCAGCATGTAAATCAAATGAGATATTTTCAATAATTTGGTGTGAACCAAAGCTAACAGTAATATTTTTTAAGCTTAATAGCGTTTGCATCGTAAATAATTCTTGCAGGATGGTTAATATATTATTATATAACATAACTAAAATTAGTTTATAAAAACTATCTTACTAGTATACATAGTATACAAAACAAAAAAATCATTTAAAAATTTATGAAAAAAAAATACCTTCTTGCTGGAATGTTGCTCAGTTTTTTATTTATTGCCCATGCTGATGTAGTTACTTCAATCCGTCCGTTAGGTTTTATTGCCGCAGCGATTACTAATGATGTCACTGATCTACATATATTATTACCTCATGGTGCTTCACCACATGATTATGCTTTAAAACCTTCAGATCTAAAAAAAATTAAAACCACTGATCTTTTCATTTGGGTTGGATCAGAATTAGAAACTTTTTTAGAGAAACCATTAGCACAGTTATGTGCTGATAAAAGGATTACATTATCTAATGATCCTAGCATAAAAACACAGTTATTGAAAAGCACTGATGATAGTACATCGATAAATAATAAAAACTCTCATGGCCATGATCATGGGGAGCATCATTCACATGGTGAATATAATATGCACATCTGGTTGTCACCAGACATTGCGCGTATTACTGCTAACATTATTCACCAGCGATTAGTAGCTTTATATCCCAAATTTAAAAAACAGTTGGACGTAAACCTTCGTAAATTCGATGAGAAATTAACGCAAACTGATAAAAATCTTGCTAAGATATTATTACAGCCTGATGGAGATAAGAAATATTTTGTTTTTCATGATGCCTATGCTTACTTTGAAAAACACTATCATTTAGCCTCATTAGGTTATTTTACTATTAATCCTATCATTCAACCTGGTGCCAAAAGGCTATATAAAATAAGAACAATTTTGGCTCATAAAAAAGCAGTTTGTGTTTTTGCTGAATCACAATTCAGGCCAGCTATGATTAAAACTGTTATAAACGATAGCAATGTACGGATTGGGACATTAGATCCATTAGGAAGCGGCATCAAGTTAAATAAGGATAGCTATGTAGAGTTTTTAACTGGTTTATCTAATCAATTTAAGAGCTGCTTGCTGGATAAAAAGCTAGAAGGAATTTAATACGTGCAGCAGATGGTAAAGACTATCGTTCAGGTATATGGTAATCTGCCTAAACAGCATAAAGTAATACTAGTCACATTAGCGGTAGCAACGTTGGCTGTGGCAATTTGTCAGCCTATTGTTATTCAACTAGATGATAAAGATGAAAATCTTTCTAAACAATTTCTAATAAAACAAGATATTATTCTCAGTAATAACGATAAAAATAAAACTGATATCACACAAGTAAATAATTTAGATACTAATGATGCTATCATCGATAGCACCGATCAATTACCAGATGATGAATGGATAACTAATGAAAAAAACCATGATATACCAGATGAGCATGTTATTTCAAACGGTGATAATCTTACTAGTATTTTAATTCAGTATGGTTTAGATGCTGCCGATGTTGCAGCACTATCTAATAAACACAGAGCTTTACGTAATTTGCAAATAGGGCAAATATTAAGCTGGGAATTAAATAAAAAAGATGGAGAATTACAGACACTCACCTGGGTTATTTCGCAGCATGAAAGACGCGTTTATACTCGTCAAGGCGCCTCTAATACTTTTAATGAAGAGAAACAAATTCGTCAAGGTATATGGGCTGATACAGTTATCCAAGGTAAAATAAACGGCAATTTTACTTCTAGTGCTGTTAATGCCAACTTAACATATAATGAAGCACGTGAAGTATCTAAAGCACTACAATGGCAAATTGATTTTCGCAAACTAAAGTCTGGCGATAAATTTTCGGTCTTGTTAAGTCGTGAAATGCTTGATGGTCACAGTAAACAAAGTCGTTTGTTGGGAGTCCATTTATTAACTAATGGCAAGAATTACTATGCTTTTCGAGCCGAAAATGGTCGCTATTATGATAGTAAAGCTAATGGATTAGAGCAAGGCTTCTTACGTTATCCTACAGCAAAAACCTTTAGGATCTCTTCTTCTTTTAGTTCGCGTCGTAAAAATCCTGTAACAGGGCGTCCAACCCCTCATCAGGGAATAGATTTTTCTATGCCAGTTGGGACACCAATCTTAGCGGTTGGTGATGGTGAAGTTATTGTAGCGAAATACAGTAGAGCGGCAGGTAATTTTATTTCTATTCGTCATTGTCGTCAATATACCACTCGTTATATGCACCTACGTAAATTATTGGTTAAACCAGGTCAGAAAGTAAAAAGAGGTGAACGTATTGCATTATCAGGTAATACTGGACGTACTACTGGCTCTCATTTGCATTATGAATTATGGGTTAATCAGCGAGCAGTCAATCCACTAATTGTTAGTTTACCTCATTCAGGTAAATTAACAGGCAAAGATCGTCAACTCTTTCTTGTGTCAGTTAAAGAGAATCAATCAAAATTAGCAAACAATTAATATGGTTTTTATTAGTTATTAATAAGTTGTGAAATAGTATTTTTTTTACTATACCAGGATTATTTTAGGTAAATAATGAGGTTAATATTATATATGCAACTCAAACTTTAAATTTTTATACGTTTTATTTGAATATACTAATTAACAAAGAACAATTTATAGATAGCAAACTTGCTTATATGCCTACTATTCATCGTATTTATCAATACCACAGATATTAAGGTAGTTGTGTGATGGTATTTTCTATTTAGCAGCTACCGTTTATTTTCCTATTAAGTTACGTAATCAATTACTAACAAAAATATGTAAATTAATTGCTAAATTAGCTACATGCTTGCATAAGCTGGGAAAAATTAATTTACTTTATATGTTTTTCTTAATTGCTGAAGTACCAACCAGAAAAATATGTTGATGAAATATTTGCTTGTATCAACCTCAATATTTTGCTTTAGTATATAAATAAGTTTTATACGGTCTAGATAAAACTAAAGTATGAACTCCATTGGCTTGCATAATGAGCAAGTTATTATATAACTGAAACCAAAAATAGTGCAATATTATTTTTATGCTAGCTTCTCACTGATTAGATAGTGGATACTCCTGATATTGCTATTAGCAGCTTGAGGTAAAATGGTAGTCATGTTTCATCATCAAAAGGATCTAGTGGCCGATTATTTATGGAATAAAATAGCTTATCATTTTGGTGCTTGGTTAGATTTTGTGAAGCTGGTATTAAAGCCTTGATTGCAAATATCAAGCAAGGTTATTGGGATTTTATTTACCTGATCAAGATTAAGTTATAGAATATGGTAAGTTTTTTTAATGCTTTAATCTATAAAACAATCTTATCGGCAATAAAGCAGATTTATAAAAGAATCTCAGGCAGAGATTCTACACTTATTTCGAGTTTATGATTATAAAACTCATCAATTACATATCTATATCCATGAAATAATGGTAGTTGTTGAACAACAGATTAATTGCTATATTTGCTAGTGGCAAATGAACAAAAAGTTGAAATATTTAGTTAAACTCTATGCTAGCACAATAGCCATTGGATATTAAAATTATTAAAACTTAAAAACCCAGTGAGGTATAGCATTATTTTCGCGTTGATCTTTATTACTGATCTTTAATTAATAAAGATAGCACTTTATGCTTTTCAAACGGTTAAATGGTTATTTACTTAATATAAGTTAGTTTTATTATCTTTAATTTTTATCTAAATATCTGGATTGTAAATAAATACTTTAAAACCAATTTCATATTTTGTTGTGCTGATATTGCTTTTGTGGTGATTAATAAAATGCTTAGCAAAGTACATACTAGATAGTTTTGTTGTATCTATGTCTGGATTAGTTATCATACTTCCTTTATTAACGATAGGCCAAGAGTTAATAAAGTTATTAGTAAATCTGCAGTATGACCTGTCAAGCCAGTTCTTAGCTCTGATAGTTCATGAATCTCTTCTCTATAAAGTTAGAAGTTTTTTATCAACTAGTGTCATAAAATACCTCAAATTCCCTTAGCAGTTGTTAACAGCTTTTCTGAGCAGACGAGAGCAACTTAAATATCATTAAAACACTTGTTTTCTTGAAGCATACTTCTTCGCACCTCTGTGTAGTTCATTTTTCTCATATTGACGCCAAATGTGCTGACTGAAAGAGTTGTAGAATATTATCAGTTCTTCTTAATCTTTTTGCAACCAATTCATTACTTAATGATGCTCGCTAAACACATTGCTAACAAAATATTAATAGCTTTACTACCAATAGTATTAGCACCATTGCAGCTTTCTCTGCTAAGAAGAATATCACAACCCCCCACTCAAGTTCAGATGGTTAACTTTCGGTTTCATTCCTTTGGAGAGTAAGGCAGCAACATTAGTTATTTTGTGTGCCCATAAAAACAGCGTTAGTGGTTATTGCTATTGTGACTATGTATTCAATAATACATTTGAGATTGCATTCTAAAAACCAAGTTCACCATATTCCAAGTAGCAAGCCTGGAAGTATAATTAAGCTACGTGCTAGTAGGGGATTGAAAAATTCAAGACAGTTCTATTCTAACTTTCAATAAGCATCTTAGAGAGCAACTAGCTCATTAAGTCCATGCTCACTAATTCCGATAACCATCAGAAGGCAAAGGAGATCATCTTGCCTGACAGGCCTCTAATATGCTTATCATCAGCTAAGAAATAAACGTAGCGAATATCGCTTAAATCCTATAGGCAGTACATTGCCTTATTCTCTTCAAGCCATTAGTATTTCAGTTTTCTGATGCTACCTAAGAGAGAGCATCTGCTTTTTCACAGAGAAACGCCACAAGAGATCATAAAAATAACCAGTGGATATACATCGCAGCTACAGCTATAGTGTAGCAACTCTTCGATGCTTTTTACACGCTTTAGATAAGCTAGTAATAACAAGTTGTTGCAGCATATTTTTCTTAGCACTTCGATTGATCCCACGATCTTAGATACTTTAATCTCAATATCATCAATACTAGTCTGTATAAAAGTTGTTGTTTAATGCCATAAACCAAATGACCATAATAGTACAAACTAGAATAACAAAAAAGAGAATTAACTGGCTTTCATATAAAGCCAGCAAACAGAAAAGGATAACAATAAGATAAATTACTTATAAAGCAAGAAATTCTTGATTAGCAAAAAGATCTTATTGATAAAAAGATTTGTGGCTATTCATCATCAATATGATAGCCGCAGGTAATTTTTTCAGTAAATTTCTCTATTAATAACATAGCATCAGTAGTAACTTCTCCTCAGAGCTACATAACCTTAGATTTCTCCATTGAAGTTAAATCACATTATATGGTTTTCGAAGCGGGGTGAAACATATAGCTATAGATCTTTACTATGATTAATCAACGCATAGAAATGCGTCATTGTTTCTTGATTATTGAAAATGTAAAGATTTTTAATATCAACAGTTAACATCCAGAATTAGGGATTATCTTGATGGTTAGAAAATTAAATCGATCTTTAAGTGAAAAACAAAATCGCCATTTCCTTTTGATAAAAGGAAATGAAATTGGTTTATTAAATCTATTGTAAGTTTCAATTTTATTATAGTGTGTATTCTTTAATCTAAAACTCTAATTTTTAAGATATTAACTATATATTTAGTTTAATAATCATTGTTTTTATATTTTATGCATTTTTTCTGACAACAAATCCATTGCCTATTTACAAAGCTGAGCATCGATAAAAAGCATCCTATTACAACACATAATGCATTTATAGGGTGATCAGTAACCAGGAATCCTTTCATGAAAACGACTAATCCTAGTTTTTCGGTTTTTTAAAAATCTTTATTTAAGTGCGTTTATACCTTCTGTAATATAGTATGCCTCGTTTACGATTTGAAAAAACCATAGTAACGCACCATCTTAAAATGCCTAGGCAGAATATTGATAATATATAGCAACAATTATCTCTTTTTATCTATGTCACGGTTCTACTGCTGTTACATTTAAGTACGGTGGTCATAGTAATAATATAGAACCAACTATCCACAATCTGTAATACCAAAGTTTTCATGCGAATACCGCTGTTCAGGAGTTTAATGTAACGCCAGAAGTATTTCACGCTAGCTAGCCCATTCATCTTTTTATAGCAAAGTGTAATTTCTAGTAACCTCCGTACTGTGCCTTCATCAAGTAACCATGCCACTGCTTCCCTTGGATGGATATGCAAAAAAACAGAAAGACCACAGTGGAATTTATTATAGCTTATAGCTATAAATCCAGCATCTTAATGACAATGCCGTCAGCAGATTTCTTAGATCCATCTTTTTTTGAAGAAAAGGTCGGCTATACAGCATTATTAATATCTAGAACCCCAGAGGGGTTATGGAGAGATTAACATGCAGATATTGATTAAGTTGTAGACAATAAGTGTACATCCACAAAATATACCAAATTTAATACTCTATTTACCTGCTACACTGAAGCATGATAGCCGCCACCCCACCCTGCACGAAATAGATCATTGAGGTAGCGGCCGGTTATTGTTAAAGAAAACGGCAAAGAAGATATGGTATAGTAAAAGTAATGTAGTGGCAGTCGCAATCAAGTAAACATATAAACATGCTATGCTAATTACTGCTAGGTAGATTTGAAACCGCATGAACTACATGCTTTTAACTTCGATATTTATCAGAAAAAACGGAAGTGAGAAGATTAAGATATAGACGGCAATAGTAGATTGCTCCAGATACCTATGGCATAAGTGCTGCAGTTAAGCATTAGCTTGACAGATAAAAGTGTCCGCAAGTTTAACAGTTTCATCATGTTTTTTAAGAAAATTATTCCAGGTATCATATAATGATGAAAAGAACTTTAATTAAGCGTCATATGGTGTTATTTTTTTAGTAAATTACTATCTGTGTTTGGTATATTGGCAGAGAAAAAAATCGTCATCCTGTCAGAATCCATTAGGTCTTCTATCAGGACACTTATCTTTTCTTTAATGATGTTTGTTCATGATTGTCGAAAAAGCATGGTGTTACTCATAGTTCCCTATGAGTGATAAATTAAACTGCAAGCATACTTTTATTCTGTTGGCTAATCAATGCAATTGCATCCATAATAATCAGCTTGCCAATTGCTGTTGCTCAAAAAACCTAAATAATTATGATTAGAGATAGATAATAATACTTGAATGCTAGAAAAATTGAGAACAAAGTAGGACGACAGCATTACTGTAGGACACTTTTTAAGTGTTATAAAAAACTCAATTAGTCTGTCCTCATTCATTTTGAAAAAAAGATCATAAAGCGATTCCGATAAACAGGCGATATAATATCTAAAGTCACGTATTGTCGTCTTACTAATTTTACCAGGTTTACGGTTTTTAGGAAATTTATTCCAAGCAATCTGCATGAATTCCTAAAAAATTAAC
>JBHEQW010000023.1:0-39515 GCA_046530935.1 Arsenophonus sp. | reverse complement strand
ATGTTTACCAGGTTTACTATCTTAAGCGGATTTTTTTCATTTTTTGCCATCTTATTTTCCATTAAGTCTAAGCATGATATTAGGTTGAAAGTGCTGATTATTGAGAAAGATCTTAATATTTCTTCTTATCGTTTCTTTAATTTCCAAATGCTAATTGCTATGAACATGAAGTATGGGATATATTTTGCATAATAGTTAATGGCCATCAAAATTTGCTGCTGTTATTTATGCTAATGACCTAGGAAGAATATCCATTATGTAAAGATTATTTAGCCATAGCTACTAAATTTGATTTTTTTGTTTTAACCAAATAGAAACTTAATTTAGAGATTTGAGAATCACTGATCTTTAAACATGAAGAATAAGGAATGCTTAAAGAAGAAACGAACATAAAATTTTATGTTCTTGAATTTAAGCATAAATCATTCTTCATCTCATGAAGCCTTTTGAATTGTACTGCAACTTGATGCATAAGAGATTATTTACTCTCTAACAGATATTGCTTGCCACCAATGATGTAAGGAAAAACAGATGATCGTTAATTTCGGCACAGTTATATTTCCTATATTGACAGCATATGGAATATATGTGGTTGTATTCTCTATTAATTAAATGCCTTATGTTTTATGTATTTAGCGGAAAAAAAACTGGTAGGAATTGACCTGGCAGATTGCGTTAAAACTATCAGTATTGTTTTGTAAGAATTATTTCATATTAACAGCTTATTTATACCATATATCAGTATTTTTATTCAGTATATCAGTGTTGTGATATACTGTTTTCTTTGCATTTATTGATCGTCAAAAACATATGATATTGTTGAAGTAATCACTTGTTTCCTGTATGCGCCAGCTTGGTTTCAGATCGCTAGTGTTGCTAATGACTTAGCGAAAGTCTGGCAGAAACTATTGCAGCAGTTCCTAGATTGGCTACTAAAGCAATTGGATTCATATCCTAAGATAGAAATAATATAATAGCTTTCTTAAAGGACTTTTAGTTTGTATAGCCGCTTGTCCGACTAAAGAAGCATTATATTAGTGTGTCACACTGGTTATCCATATTACTGGCAACGGATCTTAATTTTAATATTCGCAAATAGCGGATATTATCTATTCAGATTATGAAAACTTTGAATTTGATGTTCATATTTGGAAACAATCGCTGATTGCTATAATTTGAGTGATATCAAGAGTAGTATCAGAGCCACAGCAAAAAAAAAGCTTACGTATGCTTAAACAATGCTTAAATAATATGGCATGTATGAGGACCATTTAAACCAAATCAATAACTAACAAATCCATCTCCGAAATAGCCACACTCTACAGCATATTGAAAGCATAATTAAGTATTTTTTACAAGTTTCATGTGGCTAAGTTATGCCTGCAAATAAGAATTTTTAGATGATTAAAGCAACAAAAGAAATCAATAGTTACTATTTAATCAATGAGATGCTAATACTATGACTATGAGTTATTGCACAAGTGATCCGTACACCAAGTTTTGCCCATTTAGAGAAAATTATTTTGGTGATCATAGGTAGCCTGCTATCTTAACCTTATTCTCTGCCTTGGTAGCATTGATTTTGTCATATCAGATGTGGATCGTTAATGATCTAAAATAAATTTAATTTTAATCAACAGTAAAATCGGCTTTATGCCGTTAACATACTAGAGTCTTACATAAAACATGATTTTTGCATTCATGCAAGAAGAGCGAAAAGAGATCAAGGAAAATATTACTGCAAAATAGCAGATCCGCTTCAATTTAATCATTAAATTTTGTACAAAAAAAGCGCTGTTGAGTATAGATTGTACTGTTTATGCGATTGCTGATCTATTAGGTATTCCTGCTAGTGTGATGTAGGAGTGGTAGCGACCTTTTCAGTTAAATATATTGGTAACCTCTCTATTGGTAGCCATATTATTCGTTATTATTACAGTGTAGTTTGTTATATTAGCGGTTATCAAGATCACAAGGCTAAAATTATTAAATTATTGAAGATTGCGCAGTGGAAAAACAACTAATGACGGTCAGTTTGCTTTATTACTAACTTCTTGTCTTGGTAACTGTGACAAAGATCAGATTATTATAATTTATGAGAATACTTATAGTTATTTAAAGCCATCTGATATTAAAAGGCTATTTGGGCAGAATCTCAATAACAATATAGCGACAAATTAATATAGTGCGGCAGACATATCCATTAACTTGGCGGTTACGTGAAGATAATAAGCCGGTCTGGTTAGACAAATGTTTAAGTAAAATGCTTACCAATGTGCTAAAAACGCCTTAAAATCATGTGATCAGATCAAGTTGTTAGCTTAGTTAAAGCTGATGCTCTTAAATGTCATGATAGTGATGGTTTTTCTGCAAGTCTGAAATAATGGAGTTTGACGCCGAAAGATGAATGAATATTCATTATACATTTTACAATGGTAGATGAAATTGAGTCTTGAACTTATAAAGATCGTCTTTTAATGGAACAACTAGTGCATTTGTTGATCGAAGGAATGTTAATTGATGCCTTTGCATTAAAAGTATACTACCGTGTATATATCTTCCTGCCTCTCAAATATATTGAGGCAACTAAATATTTATGTAAACTAATTTAGGAAGCAAAATCGACTTCCTTTTTTAGATAAAGATATTCCGGCTACTGATCTTAACTTTGAGCTTTTTGTGCATACTGATGCTTGGTGCTATATTTGTAGTGAAGAAAAAACAGCCATGATTAACTCTTTTAAATGGCTCAGCTATCAGAGCTTAAAATCACCTTTTTCGACACAATATATCCGGTGCCATAGGTAATCCGGATTTATGTTAATAACATAGAAACACTCTATAACGTGCAGACGATTGTTGAACATGTAAAAGCGTGATATCTTGGTATTAGCGAAGTTAAAAGTAAAGATGCTGGAACTAAGCTAATGGAATTTTCCGGTCGAGTTAATAATCTAAGCCTCTAAAAATTACATTTTGATATTACTGTTAGCGATATCCTTAAGTTTTAAGGTTTAAAGCTTGGCAACTAGGCGTTGGCGAGGGTGCCGATTTTTTAATCAAAGTGAATCTTGATTTAATCATGGATTTCGAGAGCTTTGGTAAAGCATGTAGCGGTTTGGGTACTAAGCTTTTCATGGCTGTTAATAATAAATTTAATATGGTTTTTTAATCTGAAATTTAGAGCAATTTTCTCCTGCAAATCATGTGGTGATGGTGTGTACACCTTGTCGTGATGTGTTAACTTGGAGTGTAAAAATTTTACAGACTTTAGAGCGTGGCAAATGACAACCATGTGATATTAAAATATTAGAGCAACTTTCTCGTTTTCTTGGCTTAGGTAAAAATTTTTATGCTTATATTCCACAGGTTCTGTTAAACATTTACAGAGTGCAATTAAATATTTTTGTGCTAAATTTAAAGCTTGGCACATCAGCCAACATAATTTTATTAATTTAAGTCTAATTTGTGGCATTTAACTAAATTTGTTAAAGCAGTGTTGCTGATAACTTACGCTAAGTTGAATAAAAACATATTTAAGTTAATTGAATTCTTAATTAACACATACTAAAAAACAGATGCTTAAAAAGCATCCCTAAATATATAGCTACAAAATATATATTTATACACAAAACGATATGATATAAATTTTGGTTAAAAACCTATTGCAAGGTTGTCCATCTCTTGCTTGGTATCGATATATTCTTTACTTTTGCTGTGAATCAGCGTTATGAAGTGTTGCTGATTGTGGTTAATGTATGGTTAAACAATACCAAAATGCTGATGACATGCGTGGTAGTTTGGTAATATCCAGCATGATATAGGCTTCTTGATAGAAGCTATATTTCCATCTATGATTATGAGATTATGAAACCAATCAGTTTCGTGCAAGTGTTATTGAGCAATTTATGAAAAATTATTTACATTATTGCCAAGTTTATGAAGAAGGCAGCAATTATTATTTATGAGATATTAGAATAATGACTATTCATATAATTCGTAAATATCAGTTTACTAAATAAACATATCAGAATCAATATATTGGTCAATTCATTTGATACGAAATAAATCGTTATATCGCTTGCTATCGTTATGGTTATTATTACAAAAATTATCCCAATAGCACAGATCTATGTGGTTATAGTGCCAATAAATATATCTATTTTGTCCAAGTGGAAGACGCTACTATGCTAGAGAGTGAATTTTCTGATAATTTAGTTGAGATCTGCTACACTGGAGGTTTTACTGATAAAACCTATTCTGAACGTTACAATAGCAAATGGGATATGCAACTTGCATAAAGAATATGTCTACAGGGTAGTATTGATTCCAATACCAGGCCATAGTGAGAGTTATAATAAATTATGCCGGATTTAAAATCCGTTATAATGGTATGAATATAGGCGGTAAATCACTATTTTTATGTGATCGCAATCGATTTGATTATGGTTAGGTTAATCGTTATTATTGTTTTTGATAGCTTTAATTAGTTAAAACAAAAAGAAAACAATATACTATTTTTGGTTGTGGATGGTGATACAAAGTGGTACATAGATTTTATGCCAAGCAAAAAAGGCTATTTTGTATTGCCTTACTATAAGCTAGTGTAGATAGTAATTATGCATTAAGTGCACTGATCTGCGAAGAAAATTTTTATTTAGATATATTGATAGCAGAACAAAGTGATCTAGAATTAATGGTTAATCTTCTGCGAGAAGAAAGCGTCTATACGCCTACATTGCGTGAAATTAAAAATTATAATGCTGTGCTAGTTTTTGGAGAGGTTTTAACATAAACATGGAGCAGGTATAGCATTAGAGGTTCGTCAGGCAGTTAAATGGGTAAACCAAGAGCAATAAGCTGAAGCACAAAAAGTAGCAGATTAGCAAATCGACATCGTGTTAAATATCTGTCAACTTGCTAAATATACATTATTTATTAGTAATAAAGAGATGATAGCTATTTAGATGATGTTGCTGCATTAAGTTATCTCTCGCTAATTTATAATTAAGTTAGCTTTGGTTTTGCTGTTACTCATGCTTTTGACAGTAAAGCAACAGTAGTGAATGATTTGCCAGTTGATATTAAAAGCAAAGATTGAATTAGTTGCTGAACTGTTATTGCGAGCTAAAAAGCCACTTATTATTAGTGCCGGTAATGGTGCTACTGAAGCATTTACCACGGCTGCTGCTAATATTGCTTTTAATAAAAAAGCAAATAATGTCTAAGCCAGAATTACCTATATTGTAGTAGAAGTAATAGCTTTAGTTTAAGGTTTAATGAATCCTAAACAGTTAAATATTGCAATGGAGCCTATTTTATTCCATGAAGTTGATACTGGTGTAGTGATGATAGATAATATTTATCTACATAGTGATATTAATAGCATTAATAATGCTTTATAGAAATTAAATAAGTTGATTATTACTGAACATCAACGTATCTCTATTATGGATCAACTGGACCTTATTTTATACTCATGCTCAACTTTTCTGAAAGTCATGGAACATGACTTAATAATAAAAGATGTTAGCAACGTTATTTTCATGTGTTTGATCTGATTTATCACCAACCTAATATTGCTATTAATGAATGTTGACATTTATTGCATTCATTGGATTGGCAAAGCTAGAAACTTCTTAGAGGAGATATTAGTTGATAGGCTGAAACTCCACCTCGAGCGTGGAATAAGTTTTAATATGAAGTTGTTGTGCATTTTCGTTTTGGTTGCCTAGCGATTCAATTATTTAATTTGATCGAAAATTATTTAGATTATTTCACTGTTATTTCGCTTGCATGGTAGCGGCAAGATAATTAATGGATGGTTTTACACCTTGCTATCATCTATTTAGTTAGTAGCTATGAACTCTAACAGAGTGCGGAAGAAATACAACAAGGTATGCTAGAAGTTTATATTATTCTCAATATTTAGGATCCTGAAAACTTAGCTATTAAAGCACTAGCAAATGCTTGAAT
This sequence comes from Arsenophonus sp., assembly GCA_046530935.1. Classification (GTDB taxonomy): domain Bacteria; phylum Pseudomonadota; class Gammaproteobacteria; order Enterobacterales; family Enterobacteriaceae; genus Arsenophonus. The sequence goes on along the minus strand of JBHEQW010000023.1, from coordinate 33,539 downwards.
TAAGTTATTATATTGTAGATAAATTTATTAATTGCTAGGTCATTTCAATTGTCATTTGGCGCAAGGTGGCAGATTTGTTTACCTTTATGTAAACCTGGTATTGCACCAACCATTGGAGGTATTGTGGTAAAAATTTTATGAATGGTAAGATAATAAGCCTATTTTCTCTTGAAATAACCAAAGCTATTATTGCTGTTCTGCAAGGGATATTTGTTTTACTGATGATGTTTATTCATGGCTTTTTAATGAGTTTTGGCGAATATGTTTATTGGCACTGTTCAAAAATTATTATGGATATAATCGGTAGGTGTTTTAATGGGAGTTCATTACAGATTGTTGCTGATATGATTAAATGTTATTTACAGAAGATTGAATTTCTCAATTTGAAAATAAGTGTATTTTTATGTTAGCACAAGTAATTGCTTTTTGTTCCATGTTATTGGAATTTTCTATTATTCTGGTTAGGGAACTCTTGGTATGTTGCCGATCTTAATATTGGCATACTATTTTTCCCTGATGCTAGGATTAGTGGTTTATTCAGTACTTGTTGCTTGTTGATTAAGTGATAATAAGTACTCTTTATTATGGAAATGAGTGTCTAAGCTCAGACATTAAGTTATAATTTTTTTTGAGTTGCATTAATGTAAGTGGGGGATTAGTAGCTTGATCTGGCTCATTTAACTTAATTAATATTATCAATTCGTAACTCGGATTATGGAATAATATCCCACAAATTTTTAGCTTTTTAACCTTTGTAATCGCTGGTGTTGCTGTTTGTCACTATTATCCGCTTCATTACGATTAATCATAGCAAGAACTGGCTGTTGGCTATTATATTGAATATTCTAGCATGAAATTTGATATGTTTTCTATCGTTTAATATGTATCAGTATTACCATGGTTTCAGAATTAATTGTAACCTTATTTTTTTGGCGGCTAGTTTGGTCTATTTTTATCTGATTTTATTTGCTTTGGTTTAAAAAACCAGTCTTCTTCATGGTGAAATCTGTTCTCGTTCGTACCTAGTTACCAAGTTCGCGTTATGATCAAATGATGATTTTTTGTTGGAAAGTGTGTTTGTTATTGATACTGATCAATCTGTTAGCAACTGCACCAGTTATTTATGCAACTTTTAAATAAAGGAGAATTTAGGCATAACATTAAAAGAATTGATGGTTGGTTGTGATACATACACAAATAGTTAGTATTTTTATGATTTTACTACATACTTTTTATAAAAGTGGAATAAAATGTACCAAGAGGAACCTGCTTATTTACCAAATCATTATCGATGTGGTATTGTATTAATTCGTGCTCATAACTGACTGTACAGAACGTTATGAGGCTTGCAGTTTATGTGATGTAGTTTAACCATGTTGGCTCTATTTCATTACAAAAAGAGGAACAGATATATGGTTATTATGATACTACACCAGAATTTTTCTAGATTATTTTTTTGTTGTATTTTTTGCGCTTTATCTAACTAGTCTTATCTGACTACTCAAATCCCAACTAATACCTAATTTTGAAATATGGAAATATAAACGCATAGGCCCTTCCTCTATAAAAAATAAGATTTATTGATTTCATAGTTAGATAAATATCCAGATTATGATTTTTATCACAAAACTGGCATATCGAGACGATTAGTGGTAAAGATAAAGGTAAAGCGAATAATAAAGATAAGCAGATTAATCTTAAAAACTTATTGCCATACCATAATGATCTGTGTTCATGTAATTTACATTTTATGTCGCCTCATTAGATTGCTATTTTGGCGATATTTATTGCAGTAAAACATACTAGCTAGTTTATGCGTTGTTGTATCTGATCGTTTCCATGTTAGCTTTATCGATCATTTCTTCTTATGTTGGTTCTTATTTGCTGGTGCATTATAGATTATTATCTATGCCTGGGTTATTATGCTGCTGTTTGTATTTATTCTAATGATGTTTAATTTATGTAAATTAAACTTTTATCAGTACTGTCCCTGCTATAACCAAAAGGATTGATTGCTCAATTTATCCTTTTAATTGGTTTACTTGGCTTTATTATATATCCTTGTTTTCAAGAAAACATAATCAGATCAAAAGTGAGCTGATTAGTGCTAATGAGTAAGTAGGTTGTCATGAGTTTATTTAATCCTTACGTGTTAGCAATTAACCAGCTTTCTTTAATTGTTATTTGGCGGTCTTGTAGCGATATTCCATATCGAGACTGAAAAGCTGGTTTAATTCTCTTGATAGTTGTTTTGATTTGTGGGAATAAATATGATCATTCTGAAATGTGTTTAATTTTATAGGAATTTTGTTTGTTTTAGAGTTAAGTTGTCTGCCTGGATGATCAGGAGCAATCTTTTTTTATATTAATAGGATTAGAATAATGATTAACTTAGCTGCATTAGCCTTTGTTTTGGCTGGTAGCTTGCCTTGTAGATATTTGTGGTAATCTTATGGTCAAGTAAGATATATTCTAATAATTAGCTTGCTGCTGCGGAAGCAAGTATAGGATTATTGACCTTTTTATTGTTTATTGCAACTTTATCGTAATCACATTGACCTTAATGTTTATGAAGTCAGCAAGATGCACGAATAATTTTACTATATTTTTAACTATTCTGATATCAGAATAGTGGTTTCTATGATTTGCATTCCATTTTCGTGAGTTAATCGGAAAATCTGTCAGATATCATCGATGTGGTTAATTCGTTATTGTTATTGCAGCACTGATAACGTTTTTGTTAGCAATTGATTTTGCTATTAATAATCACCTGATATGATGCTTATCTATATCATCAAATATTGTGTTGGATTGGATAGCGGTATGAAATTTTAATATTCCTATTGCACTGATTATTGATGGTTTATCATTAACTATGTTAGCGGTTGTGACATAGGCTGTCGGTTTTTTAATTTATATATATTCTTCTTGATGGCAGAATTGTAGGTAAGGTTATTTTTGTTTTTGTCTTATACTAATTTGTTTGTTGCAAGTATAGTTGTTTCTGTTTTATCTGATAACTTGATGCCAAGATAGTTAAGTTGGCAAGGCATTGGCTTATCTAGTTACTTGCTAATCGTTTTTATTATACCAAAATTAAAAATTGGAAAGCAGTCATGAAGGCTTTTTTTATCACATTGATTGCTAATGTATTTTTAGCGATTGATATCTTTATTATTCTCTATAACTAATTTGGCACATTAAATTTTCATAAATTGAGCATATTTGTAATACAACAAATTATCTCTGGTTTTTCGATGATTAATTTGGCTGCGTTAATGATCCTTGCTGTAGCGGTTGGTAAATCTGCTCAGTTATCTTTTTAGATTTAGTTAGCCAATGCAAAATGGCAGGTCCACTTTCATAATCTGCACTTTTATTCATGCAGCAAGCATTCTCACTAATTGTGTTTATTTAATTCCTCATATTTATAATCTATTTTTATAACACTATAAATATTGTATTTAGTTGTTATTGTAGGTGGTACGTTCACACTAATATTAACTGGATTTTTTCACAATTAAGTTTAAACAAATATCAAACGTGTATTAGATTATTCTACAATAAGCTAAATAGGTTATATATATATTTTTAGCTTTAGTTCTTTAGAATTGATATTCACAGCTATTTTCTATTTAATGACTCATGCTTTCTTTAAATCTTTACTTTTTTTATCCGTTTGTTCAGTTTGTGAGTATAAGCATGAACAAAATACATTTAAGATGGCTGGGTTACATAAAACGCTACCTTTTATTTATAATTTTTTTAAAAATAGTGTCGCGTTATCGGCAATACTAGTAGTCAGTGCTAACTTTTATAGTTAAAGAAGATATTTTATGGATGGCATGTATTAAAGGAGAAACAATTTTAACTCTTGGCTGGCATAATTGGTGCATTTATGACTTCATACTGTATACTTTTCGCATGATTTTTATTTTCTTTAATGGCAAAAAACAGACCTCAGCTTAAACTTATGGCTGTATTAGTTATGCCATAGCGTTAGCGATATTGCCAGTATTATTTGTGGGTTATATTGATGCTCAGATTGTTTAATCTTTAGTTGGAATATTTCCTGTTAGTGATCTAATCAATCAGTTTGGTTAAAGTTATGCTGGAAATAGTTTCAGCGATTGTGGCATTATTTGGACTGCTACTAACGATATTCATTTTTTTGAAAACTTAAGGTTATTAAATTAATTGGTAAACTGCAAGCGGAAGTTTTTTTTAGTCTTTCATGGTATTAGGGTTGGAGATTTGAGAAACTTTATAACATTATTTTTATAAAACTTTTTAAAACGATTACTCAATTATTGACAAATTAATCCTGTTCATTCATGAATGAACATTCTAATTGTTATATCACGTTACAGCAATAAAGTCTTTACATTAAGCTTAGAATTGGCAGATTCGTTGCTATTTGTCTTCTATGTGCTTTAGGTGCAGTGTTTGATAGCAGTACTTGTTACTTATGCTTTAATTAATGAACACATCGCGCCATGGATGACGCCATTAGGTATTAATTAATATTGCCTTTAGCTCTTAATGGCGTATCATTAATAATGATACTGCTAAAGCATAGCATGAGATTTTTTTCTGTATTAAGTTCCTGGAGTAAACATTAACTTAATAAGGGCGCTTATTAATTTCATCTGATCTGGATTTTAGCTGGAGTGATTGGATTTTTATGGCACTGAATTTATTTTTGTTTTTTCTATAAAATAATGTTGATTCCGATGCATTTCCTGGCTTTGCTAATTACTTGGGATATTTGGGATATAAAAATGCTCTCGTTAGAAGGCATAGCGATTACCTTAGATTTTATTGGTAAATTTTATCTCATCATTACTGCTATCAATGACAAATTATGGTTATTAACAGCTATTGTTAATATTACTAATGCAATGGGTTTATACTATTATTCCCGTTTTATGGCTAGTCTATAGCTGTAAGCCATTAGTAAATGACAAATCTAAAAATAGTTAGATGGTAATCTAGGCATCTTTTTTTGCGCTATTGTGTGCCACTATTATAATTTTATTCAAAATATGGCTACAACCTTTGTTTCAGATTGCGGTTTCTATCTTGAATGCCATAAATATCAGTATACGTTAATAACTATGAAAGAAGTAATTTATTTGATATTTATAGGAATATATCCAGGAATTCATTGGATATCTTGAGGTTATAAGTAATTTTTGATTAAAATAAAAGCAATGATTAAAAAATAAACAATTCTTAATCTAGAAGAAAATATTTAATACCAGTACAAATAGTCCTTAATCTTTTTAAGATTGCATTTAAAAAGCTTTAATAAGTCCAAGCCTTAGTCCTGACTATGGCCAGGATATTATCAGTAGACTGTACTACTTCTGAAATACTTTTTCAGTACTAATTTTTAATTTTAGATAAAATTTATTTAATTCTTCCTTTGATATTGACCTTATTATTCACAAAAAAATGAACTTTGTTTTTTTTCTTTTAGTTTAAGTAGAGGCTAGTTATTAGGATCAAGTAACCCTAAAGAATGTACATGACAATCCTTCCTATATTCTCCTCTAAGTAATTTAGTTATTTTTGTTATTATAATGGTTTTAGTTTACTTTAAATGGCATTAAGTTAATCTAACTGATTATCAAGCAATATATTAGTGTTATTATCTAGCTATGGTTCTTTGACTATTCAATTAATAAACCACTAAAGATATACTAATTTTTTAGCTATTTTTCTAGTATATTTAAACGCAGGATTGACGTTCTCTGAACAATACTTATTAATTATATATTGATTCTGGCAGTCGGCAATCTTCTGTTTCCTTCTTATGCTATAAAGCTCCTTTTCCTTTCCATGGCAACTTCAATCTATGCAAAAAGATTTTTTTCCGGCAGTAAAAAAAATATAAATGGTTCATGTATTTTTTTTGTTTTTATGTTTCTAAGCTATTATTTTTAATATTTATTTGAATATTTCTTTTTTTATTCTAAATTTGCATGTAGAGATTTAACTTATGTAATTCATTTTGATAGATTCTATTTTAGAATATTTTAATATTGATTAAAAATGAAGTTTTAAATTGTAATTTGTGCAGTTAATAACATATTATTTCTTTTATGCATGTAAAAGAATTCATGCTTGCATGAATTATCGATCTAATTCATCATGGCTAATGAAACCTGATTTATTGAAAAATATGCTTGATAGCCATCATAAAAAATACTAACCTACTATTGTTAAAGTAATCTGTGTTATTCATAAAGAAATTTGTCAAAGTCACAATCCTTCATTCCAGTGAAGGAGCCTGCTGTTTATATCAGCAACTGAACTAATTTGTATCTTATTGGTATATGTAATAGGACAGAAGGTGGCCTGTGGGCTCAATTGAATAACTTGCAAGTAGTTTCTAAATCAATAAAACGCGCAAGCATTAAAGCACTAATGCTTTCGGGTATAGCACATTGATTGCTTGCCTCCTAGAACCAAGTGCCATAGCTATCTATTAGCCTTATCTTAAACAAGTGATGATCAGTACACTTGTAGATTGTATCGCAAACAAGGCAGCGTATCAAAAAGCAATACATATTCTAATAAGCTTGTCTATCCAAGCTAGAAATTTACCGTCGGTTGTCAGATGTTTTTTCAATAAGTTTCCTGATCTGACCAATAAGCGGCATTGGAGCTTTCCCGATGCACGCATGTTACTGGTGCAGCATGAAAGAGGTATTTGCAGATTTTTGCGATAACTGGCAAGGATGCACTATGCAGATGACCATCTAATAAGTACCAGCTTTATCTTCTTACTAATGCTATGTTGTATGCGATGAAGAAACCACCTAAAACTGTTAAAAACATTAATGGAGTCGAAATTGGCATGACTAAAATATCGCCAGCTATAATGCTTTGTTATCCATTCAGACTCTTGGATAAGGCTATTGGTTAACCACATCTGTATTGTGGTTGCGATCTCATGGGATGAAGATAAAAGTCGACGATACTAAGCACGGTAAATCGTTTTCACTGGAACTGATCTTAATTATCTGTGCCAGAGATTAAGATATACACATGGTGTAGCTTGTTGTTTTTCGAAAACATGGATTGTTATTGTAGATGTGCTACAGTATGGCAGTGTAAGCTACGCTACTGTAATCCTTTCTTTTTATTAGTCTGATAACACAGTATAGGCTAAAGCAATAATATTCTCGATGTCTATATTAGCTGTATTTTAAATAGGCTTGGATATTTAACCTCTGAGCAGCATTCTATGGAATCTGAAATAGTAAAACAGCATTATTGAACGACGGAATCATACTTTTCCTGTGTAGATTGCCTGCCACTTTGTTATTCAGTATTGGCGATGACCTGGAAAACCGCACGAAAGACTTGTCAAGTCAGGGCTTAAATCAGCTTTGAATGCAAATGGATAAAGACTTCATGAACTTTTAACCATAGACTCCATAATAGCACTAAGTACTAAACAGAGCAAGCTTGCTCAGATTCTGCGATACAGAAGCTTATTGATGAAATTAAGCCATATGTGGATTTGTGGTATGGTACACCAACTTCGCACACTAAACTTCCTAAACGATCCGATGCTGAGAACAGCATTACAAGCCAATTGAGTTTCACTTCTCAAAGCTAAAAAATGAAGGTGTCAATCGATATCTAGCTTGAGCGGCTGATGTGGTTTGAACTGAGTGACATGTTTATTCCGAAGACTAAACGTACAGTTACCAGTTGTAAAATTTATTTGCTCAACAATACTTACTATAGCTAGAAACTGATGGATAAACATGACAGTAAGATACTGCTGAGTTACTATATTCTGGATGCCAGCAAGATTATTGTGCGATGTATATGTACGGTACTTGTCTATATGAGGCGTTCTTGTATTGCAAATAAATGCCTTTTTACTATTCCCAATAACAGTGTAATATAACAACAGGAAACGGTATATTAAAGAGATTGGCAAGGAGATAGGGTCAAGAAAAAGTGGTGATCTATGAAGTAGCAAATAGCCTAAGATTGTAGCGTAAAAAGCAAATGACTTAGAATTACTGGTTAATATTTATCGGCAAGTATGAAATATCGCATTGAAGACCTGGGTTGAAGAACAAAACGATATTGATACTGAATCGGAGTTGCAGCGGTGCATTGGCATTACTGGAAGCCCAGTAGATTGACATACCGTTTTAAAAAATCACCTTCTTGGATAACTAAATGGTCAAGGGGAAAAACAATGCTTTTCTAGTTAATGAAAAGGCTAACTATCATGACTAAAAATACAGTGCTTATCAAACATCTATAAAACAGTTAATTGATACTGGTCTTCAGTCATGAACTGGCTGATACCAGGCGCAGATTACCAGTGAAACCAGCCAATCAAACACAGTGATATCTACTTTTATCAATGCCAGCTATAATAAAAATAATCAGTGGGTTAGCTACCCATTAACTCGCTGTTTGACAAATTATCAGCAAAAAACTTTGCCTGCGTCGCCGCAGGAGTTTGTGGAAACGACCATGATTAAGGAGATATGAAAGATATTCTAGTTTATCTGGTTGGCCTAATATATAAACATGATTGTCGATATTCGTGGTGAGCAAAACCTTTTATATTCGCTAGTATTTTCAAGATGCAAATACCTGAATGGCTGATGTTTTACGAGACAGTTACTGGCTAGTTATTGTTGATTAAGCTGAGTTAATCTTGATATTGGCTGGCTTGGAACAGCTATGCTGGCTATGTGAGGATGCATTAAAGTTAAAATGCTGATAGGCAAAAGCCGCCGAGGATTATCAAAATTATCCTCTAAACTAAAGAATGGGAGTGTATGATATTGTTAGGCTTATACAGATGACTATCACAAGCTCTCAACGACTGTTAAAAGCAAAAAACTCGATGTTAACATCGTGATTATAGGCGCATGAAGGATTACAGATAAAAGTGAATTGATGCTGGTTGTGCCATGCTATTGACTAGAAAGTCGGCCTGTTTTTACCGGTATTTATCGCATAACAACCTTGCATCAGATATGTCTGATGGCAAATGGCGATGCTTAAATTAAAACTTGCTGGAAAATAAATCAATACATCAATGTAGCCTTTTATGAGAAGGTATCCCGAAACCAACCTGTTACTGGTAGGGTGAGTAAATATGGTTGTGTACTATTTACACATTACCGATATCGCATCTCGGATATGACAATGTGCCGTGCTCAATACTAGATTTAGGGTTGTGGTATCAATTTCATTGAAATATCCAGATAGTCTCCCCATTGCTTGTTTCGTTTGGTAATCGCAGCTCCAACCTCTTTTATTTTCTGTCTTGATCTACAAGAGATGATGATATATTTATGCCATAAGATGAATTAATTAATCAGTATAGCCAATGATAAACAAGCCTTTACGCCATAAAATCACTGCTATGTGGGGTATTGTAAGCTATGTGCTAGATAACTATATTGATAAAATACGAGATATGTCGCAGAATGTCTACATTTTACCAACTGAAATTCCATGCTGCTATTTAGAATTATAGCTGTATGAAATGGCTGAGGTGATGATTTTGCTTCAGCGTGCCACAATTATTATTACTGATGTGATAGGTTTAATCTTGATAGATTTGGAAGCAGTGTAACTTTGATTCACGTTATCATGTGAAAACTGTAACCAGGCATTTTGTATTGCCATGCCACTATGGGACACCTTTATTGGTATTGCTATCTTGGCGGCAAGATCTGTCCGGTTTTACTGATTACCTTATTGTCTAATACACTGTAATTGCTCACTACCTAGGAAAGGAAAAGCCAAGATGAACATGTTTGAGGCAATGAATATTGTACCTTATTAGTTCTGTTATCTCTGGATTAACATTTTGTACACCCGGTGTTATTGGCAGATCTGCTTTATAAAATTATCCCACAAGTAATTCAGTTAACTGCGTCCACAACTCCGTCACTAATATTAGATTGTATTATCGAGGCCAGCTTCGGGAAATTGGGATCTACGCCAAATCGTTACTCTGTTATCTGATATATTTGCACGCGTAGAACTAACTAAATACCTCCTATAATTGTTCTTTTTTTTAGTGATAAAAGCATGAACTAAATCATTATCAATAAAAATCGCCCTAATTTCTTCTGATGACTATCGTATTAATGCGATAGATGTTATATGATTTCTGGTCGCGCATGTTAATTCTATTGACCTGCTACGCGATGCATTAATTGATAGAGTCTGTTTACTAAATAACAACAGCCCAACTATCCCAGGCGATAACTGGCCGAATTTGAATTCGGAGACATCTGCGATGTATTTGAAATTTTTGTTGATTTATAAACCATAAAATATGGCGTCAGTTACTGTTGACTAACAAAAGGCAATCTTGCCATGATCAGCTTTGATTGGCAGTATTATCTTGGCTGCAAGATGTTCGAGCAAACACTATGTTTTTTATTAACTGCATCCATGTGGCAAAAGAAAAAATCTATGCCTGTATTACCAACTAGTCAGATGTCGCTGATGCAAAATTAATCGCTATCATGAATAGTTCCTTTAAGGTGAATAAATAATGACAGATTGATATTAATGAAATACTAACTATGAAGAATTTAGATATTGATGATTAAGAATGCCAAGAGGAAATGCTTACGCTCAGTGATTTAATTAAGCTCAGCTGTAGTACTAGTACCTTATATCTACGTTTTTATGAACTTGAACCAGAGAAAGCCTATAAACAACTATCTCTCGATATCTCTAAATTATAATGTATTTTAAGCCATTTCTTTAAATTTAATCCAGTGCATACATCAGTGTGGTATGCACTTTCGTATTCTATTCTACTAAAATAGATATTGGATGTTTGTAAATAAAAATTTAATTTATGAGACAGCACTTGTGTGCAGTAGTGTATTATAAGCTGTAGACGTTAAAAATCATTGAAACTTATAGTGTATACTATAACAATCTGGCGTACTGTGCCGTTTTCTTTTGCAGGGTTATAAAATATCCCATAAGTATACTAAACCCTGTCTGACATTGAAATCATGCTTTCTTAGCTTCGGTTGAGCAGTTTGGCGACAATGATTGACGATAAAAATATGTATAAACTGGATGCGTTATCCATGATAGCGATTATTGAATAAACAATTTGTAGAAGCAAAAACTAAAGGAGATAAAGCTATGAACTTAGCCAACCTTAACCAAAGTTATCCATGTTGATTAGCGTAACTTACAAGTGGATGAAGAGATTTATCGTGCTGCTATGATAAAAGTGTGTGAATGTAAAATTTATTTGGCGATTGATGACGATGCTAGAGCTTATCATGATATTAGATGCCAGTCAGAAAAACTTTTACATGCGTTCACAAGTAGTTTTACTCGGTGTTAAACAGGCTTCACCGGTTGATAAAATCGTTTACATCTAGTAGTACTTCACTGCTAGAAATGGTTGTTCAGTCACTGATATAATGCTGAATTTAATGTCTAAATAAACCGTACCACAGCGGAAATAAATAGGAGTTAGGATGTTGTTTTGTAAGAACCCTTGCTTCCTTGGTCTTTCTCAATTATGGTAACGCCAAATAGCCATCAAGATGGCGAAATCTTTAAGTGCTCACATTTTTTGCCGAATGCTAGCAATGCTGCTGGTATAGAGGATATCAAAATTGAAAGTTATATATCTGTTTGTCAGCTTCATAACGAAGCGAGACCAGTCCAAGTTATAATAAGTCAGATTAATGTTGGTACTGAATAGTCAACTGGGTCAATGTCTTACTGATTGGTGATGGATATGCACCTATTTTTATGTAGTAAAATTTTTTGTAATAACATTATTGCTTAATTTATCTATGAGGCAGAAGATAAAAATACAGTAAGCGAATTTACTCTTAGATTAGATATCAACCATCCGCATGCATTAATTAACCGAATTGATATGGTAGTAGAGAAGTAGAATCCCGAAGCTTCAGTGGTCACATTTGCTTGCATAACTATAACTGCTAAATATCATAGATATTGATGTGGTATAACTCTAAGTTTTTACCTTATTAGAGGTACATTTCTTAGCTCATAAAATGAAACCTGTACTGTATGTGATGTATGCTGTGGCGATGCTGGGACAATTATTATTTACCTAAAAGCGATAGAGTCTTCCGAATGCATTACGCTATAGATAAAATATTCCCACGTTGAGTTTATGGTGTTCTGCATGGAAGGTTACGCCGATGATTGAGACACTACATAAAGAATATTGGCTCGTCTAGGTACAGATTTATAAAGTGATTGCGATACAACGCCAGCTATTTCTATTAAACCTTACTAACCACTTGTTTGCCAACTTAATCTACGATGAACTTATCTGAACAATCGAAGTCCCGCGAAGTGCTGTTATTAGATTGTTAATGTAGCCTAAATCACCCTCCTTATCATCCACAATGCTTAACCTGTTGCTAGGAATCTCTGAATTAATGTATTGATACACTAGATTTTCTAGACTTATTACGTAAAAAACTCTTTGTTGTCTATGAGGGCGACGGTGCGGCCTTTTCCAAATGACGTTATGTGTCTATCATATCATTTTATTGTAAAATAGTACACTAAGATAGGAAAGAGATTCGACCACCATATTTATGATAGCAGCGAAGCATTCATCGTGTACCACTGCCATACTGTGGCAACTTAATCACCGATATATCAAAACACTGCTAGAATAATCTGAGTAGGCTCATTTCCTTGCCAGAGGCAAATATGCACCAGGTTTTCGCCGCGATTTATGGTAAGCTCACAAACCAGTATTGTGGTTTCAGACATGTCACAGTATAGTGCGAAATAGACGTCTTTATTTACAAATGCTAGTGCCGGTTTCTGAGGCCCTATCGCCTTTACGCATCCGATTCTCATAAAGAAACACAATGTTAGCGATATTCCAGCTGCATGTAATGAGTTTTTCGCTGTATAAAGATGAACAAAGTTCATGCTTAGATGTCAGGTAAATTACAGTGCTGATGACGAATGGTTGTGCCATGGCATCGCTAGCGAATGGAGATTATATGAACCCCATTGGCGCGTAACCACACGTGAAAAAATTACTAAAAATAGCACTAACACTGTGCCTGCTGGAGTTATTACTTACTAGATGCTGTCCATCCGGATACGGTGTAGCTCTAGCTGGCAACCAGGCAATACAAGTAAAAGTTGCAACAATTACCACTAGACTCCGACTATTCGCATGGGTTATTAGCAGGCCTGTCAGGCTTTCGGCAGCACCGTGTGTGGCTGGCCTATACAAATAGCTGTTGACTTTTTTAGCTAGCATAAGTTGCTATTCGTTGCAAGTGTTGACCGTAATTAATACTGTAATGCCGACAAGATTGTGTTGAACCAGGTAGAGCATTACTGACAAATGCAATCACATGATCAGCAAAGGATTAAAATGATAACCCTGGTAAACAAGGGACATAAACAAACCTAGCTAGCCATGTTATTACGTGTAGTCGTTTAGGTTAGATAGAACTCCACATAAGTTTTATGGAAAAGGCTGTGAGGATATACCAAACACGCTCACTACTTGTGCGCTGGCCTAGCAGCCCAAAAAAGGTGTGGCAATCCGCGCTCATTTTTTCGTCTCCATGTAAGTTAACTTCTAAAAGACTATATTACGCTAGCATTATATCCGCTGCTAAGCTACAAACTACTTGCCTGCTATTTTTTTTTGGCTGATGTGCTGATCCTTTTGTTGAATTTAAGTATGTTAAATCTCTTAATTCTAGGTTTTTGCTGACGGTAGAAACAACACCTCCAACTAATAGAGACAACAGGCTATCTGCGCATATGGTGGATGCCATGAAAATAAAAATTACTATATTCCTAGGTGAATTTAAAATAGATCAGCGCTAACTTTCAGGCGGTGATATATCAGCTTAAGTTAGTGGTAAAAAAGCTTTACATGAGTAACTGAAATAATTAACGATATTTTGATTCAAGACTAGTGTATGCTAATAATACATTCAGTGAATGATTATCAGGTTGAATTAAATAAATGAGTCTTGCAGAGACTTTCTTGCATGGATGCGCAATGGAAAAAAACATTACGCGCCTGGATGAGTGTATCTAGTAAAGCTGATTTATTACTGTCTAATATTCATCAATGCCTCTTTGAACTAAGACGACTCACAAAATATTATCCATTTACAGATTGTAAATGAGATTAACTGATTAATTAATTCGGCGAATTTGCCTGCTGATCACCAGATCTCCCCTTTAGTGTTTTAACCTACTATGAGGCGAGCTAAAACAAATGAGTAGCAAAAAAATGGTTTGTGGGATACACTTTTACGCAAGCTGCGTAATCAGACATGCTACGCGTCATTACAGTCAAGGCTAGTAAGAAACTGATCGGCGAAAATCTTTAGCATGATTATAAAAATAGCGTGTTTCACCCACTGCTGTTCAATAATGATATATTTAATTACTAAATTGTCATGTAGTATAATGATGAGATTGATATTGATTTATCAAATAAGCAATGTTGATCGCCAACTATTTTGATCTCATACTAGAGATGAGACGTATAGATACGGCAAGACGGAAATCAAGTCAGCGCTAAGTCTTTATAAATGCCGATGAAGCGGCTTAAAGTTGTCAGTGAAGCACTATCTGTGTAGGAAAAGTATGTGAGTCAGCAAGATGGAAAGCAAAATCAGCAATATTTTGCTTTGTAAGGATCGGAGACCTACCCTATTCAAAAAAAATAATAAAAAGCAAGAAAGCTATTATCAAACGATAATTTGATCTCGAAGTGCTGCTTGATCGTGCACTTTATACAGTAGTCTTATTGCATGATACAAAAAAGCAACTAAAAATTTTGTTAAATCAAAGTCTAGCAAGATCCCATGGCGTATAGATGATAACGGATGTTCAGGCTTCTAGATTTGACTATGGAGATTCCTAAGCTATGTATGGTGTCGCCCTCAACCATATACCAGAACAGAACATGTCAGACTATAAGAGGCAGCTTATTCCATGAGCTTCTATCGAGAACAAAACCTTTAATAGTATTGTCTGATCTTCTTTCATATTTGCTTTTAATAGCTAATTGGTTTAATTGTCTGTGTTGTTAGAAATAGTTATTACTAAATCTAGTATATGGCAATGGATCAGGCTATATTTCTACTCTGATGCTTTGTGAATTTGTTATCCATCCTTAAATTAGACGTTGTTTAGAGCTACAGAGTCTAAACAGGTCAAAATCCACTTAATTGGCTTTAGATTTTCTAAGTAGATGAACGAGTATGTTAAATACTATTGAACAGGTTGTTTTTTTTGAACCAAAGTTCTTTGGATTTCCGGGTTTGTAGCATTACGTTTATAAAATCCAATTAAAAGAATGGTTTCATAGTTTTTATTGATGTAAGTGTGCTCTGACTGGCAGTCGTAGAATGCTACAAGTTCTTCTTGTTCTTTCTTAAACCTCTTAATTACTGCAGGATACACTTTCCTGAAAATCTTTCTAACAAAATATAAATGGCTTTTTATTATCGGCTATCCAAGATCTATGCTACCAAAACCTGATGCAGTCAGCCTTAACTTTTTGTTTTATTACTTTTTGGAGTGAAGCTGGCACATTAGATGTTTTGTATACCGAAAATAACATAGTTTCTGCTTTGCTTCATGTCTGTGAATACATTTTTGGCATTGCATTCTAAAAACTAAGGGCACATTGTCTTACGTAGCAAGCTTGGAAGATGATACGGCTAAGTTACATGTATATGTTAGCAGGCCATTGAAAAGTTTCTTCCCACAACCAAACTTGCTTCCTAAGTCTTTATAATTATTTTAACTCTAATTATCTTATTATATTCATGCTCAGTGATGCTTATAATAATCACAAATAGGCAAAAGAGATCATCTTGCTTAACGAAAATTGTATATGCCATCAACTTAGAAATAAACATATCGAGTATGCTTAAAGCATAGAGGCAGAATTCATGTGTGTTTTAAGCCATTGCTGTTTTATTTTTTTTGATAGTCAGGGAGGCTATGTGCTTCTTTACTAATAAGCGCCCTTTTAATGCTTTGTGAAAATTGCTGGTAGATATAGGTTCCTCGCAAGGATACAGGCATCGTAGCAACTCTCTTCAATGCTTTTTGCTAGTTTTGTTTATATAAAAGGCGTTAGTAACAAGCTGTTGAAGTATATTCTGTTTCCGCTTAGATCCATGATCTTATGTAATTTTATCTAAATATATCAATAGCAGTCTGTATAGTTCGTTCAATGTGGTAAATAACTGTTACAGACGATAACATAAATGACGCCAGTCGATAAGATGGTGTTCAGCATGTTATCACAGCATTGTTTAGAGCTTAGCCTCAACCAGGCTCTGGCTATCAGCTACTTTTTAGTATTATTGATTAGTTCATGCAACAAATCATAAGAAATATTTTATTTCGTGGATATACATCTTATAGGTTAAACTTTTTCATTGCACATTATCTCTCTTTATTATTGAGATTATTTATGAAATTAATTAAGAGGATAATACTGCTCACATCTCTGAACCTTCATATGCCAGAAATGAGCATAATTCTATTAGTAAAGGCTTCGTTGCATTTAGCTACACTCGATGAAAGGAAAATTCTTTATCGATAATTAGCTCAAGAAAACGGATAATGCACTTTGCATTAAACTCTTTAAAAATTTCATCGATTACATGGACCATCCCTGTCGATTTCTGGAGATTAAGACTGTGCAATTCATTCTTTACTTTTATCTTATCGCTTCCTGTTCTGCGTTTTTTAGCTTTCTGTGTGAAATATAAGTCTTTACTTCCATGCCCAACTTAAGCAAAGAAGCAGTGTTCCGCTATATAAACGATATTTTTAAATAAATCTCTGTTTGTTTCGTGACTCTATTAAAAAATCAAGATGTTCAATATACATGGTAGATAACTAAACTAGTTATCCGTATAAACCGATTCTATATACTTTTAGCAAAAAAGGGTGGTTTTTATCTCCATTTAAAAAGTGATTTAATTTCCTAACCATGAACTTGACAGTACTTCTCAACGGCTTGCAAACACATGGTGTAACTTAACAGCATTTCTCAGCTATATATCAGACTTACTAATAAGTTGGAATTTGTAACTTAATATTATTAACTTAATTGCATTTTATTTAATTAAATAATACAGGCTATATAAATAATTATTATTAACAGCTTAACTTAAGCTAAATGTAATAAGCGATTAGATTTCAATGAAGGTTTCTTAATTTTTATATATTAAGGAGTTCTTTTGTGTTGTTTTTTAACAAAATAATAATAAAAATATTTATTTTTTTTAAAAATAGCAAAGATTATTCTACGTCATAGAATATAGCAGATAGATAAAGTACGTTATATAAAGATTTTTATCTGATTTTATGGCTGCCATGTATCTAACACAAGTTAGAAAGATAAAAACTTTTTACATTGTATTAGAAAACATTAATTAAGATAGGTAAATGCGGTAGTTACGTGTTTGACGCCATCTATCTCACTGGCAATTTTTGCTGCGATAGTTCCTTCTTGTTGAGTTAAAATGCCAAGTAAAAACACTTCCCCCAATTCAGTAATAACCTTGACTGTTGATGATTTAACCGAATTACTCATAAGAATTTGCAATTTTATTTTAGTGGTTATCCAAGTATCTTTAGAAGCTGTACCAAGATCAACTGGCGTAGCCTGACGGATTTCATTATAAATCGTTTCAACACCTTCTACTTTAGTTGCTATCTGTTTTGCTCTTTTAGCTAGCATAAGATCGGGTGCTTGGCCGGTAAGTAGTATCTTACCTTCATAAGCTGTGGTAATAATACGTGCATTGCAGATAATTTCTTTCTCTTTATTAAGAGCAGCACTAACTCGGGCTTCTAATGTTCCATCATCGACCTGGCGACCGACACTTCTTGGATCCGTTGCACTTTTTGTGGCGACAGCAGCTGATCCTATTACAGCAGCACTAATGCATCCTTGTAATAAAAGGGTGCTGTATATTATAGTAATTAGATGATATAATCTCATTATATATTATATGAACGCATCATTTGTTTGCAAGGCATACGAAGAGTTGATATATCGATAGAAGTTGCAGCTCTATATCTAGCCTTATAAGTAGGCGTTGCGGTTTTGGTGTGCTCGATTATAATCCGCTGACTTGCATATTATTCTCCTAATGAGCTTTAAGCTCTCAAGAAATAATCCAGATTTAGCAAGTCTAGAACTTACCTATCATTTCATAACTATAATTGCCTATGCAATACCTTTTGGAATTCATCCTTATTTTTGAAAGAATTAATGTTTATCAACGAATATCACTTAAAACAGTCTAATACTGACATCTTTTTTTTATATCTCTAATTATTGGCTATAAAAGTTTACACGTACGCTTTATTTTGTTAGGTATTCCAAGCAATCTCTACTCTGATCGCTAGTCATTTAATTAGAGCTGCAACCTAAAAGCAGAATGCTTTTTGGCACTTAGTGTAGAGCAGATCTTTTTGGTATGGATAAACAACGTTTGCAGATAGGTGGTATTACAACCTTTATTAATATTCAGTATTAGTAATTTTCCAGCTAGTGCCAGTTTATTTTAGCACTGGTCTGATATAAGTAGAGAACTATTGCTATGACCGCAATGTATTAGTATTCTTAACGTTCTGGCAACTACAGAAGTTGCGATAAGCTTGGCAAAAACCACCTTGGGATTTGCATGATTTACTGACATGCCTAGTTTGTTTTGCTAAGCTATCACCAGATGCTCTTCTTCTATGGCAATTATTTTAATATCAAGGTTAGTAAGTCGTCAATATTGTTCTTCAATCTAGTAAATCAGGAATAGAAGCAGGTTTTCTTTTAACTGGTTAAGTACTTTTGGCCTATTCTTGTTTAATGATTCTTGCCGCAATCATTATATACCGTTTTAGTAAATTCTAATAATAATACATCTAGCCTGTTGATTTTATCCGTACGAAATTTTAGCAGCTGTAGCGCCGAATTTTATTGTAGAAATAGTATAGCTTATTGCTCTTGGCTTTTGATGATAATGACTTTGCTTATTTATTGAAAAGTCAACTAGATATAGCCAACAGTCAACTAGATATAGCCAGAGCATCTATTCATAATATTATTTTTGTTGCCAATCATGAACGCTTTTACTAAATTACTTTAAAATAATTAAACTTTATTACACAATTTTTTCTAGTTGAGAAACTCAACATTGAGAACTTCTAATCAGGCTTCAATGCTAGTAAAACCAGATTCATAAATTACTGAAATATTCTAAATAAAGAGTTTTGTTTAACTAGTTATCAATAATTTAGCTGGGTGGCCATTAAATAAAATGGCCTGTATCAGATATTTTTTAATGTCAACGCCAACAGAGGTATATTCCATATCATGGATCCTCCTAGTTATATGGGAGCTTTACTAATTCAGCATTTTGTGCCATGATGCCTAAAGTCTGCAGTGATTTACACTTTAATCCGTTGAACTATTTGCAGTGTTTAAATAGTTGTGATGCGTTTATTAAATTTTTTTTAATAATCTTTATGCGGAAAAAGTGTATTATCAATTAGATCAAATAAACAGTTAACTGTTAATAGGTGAGCTTATTGAAGTATAATACTTCTTTGCGAATGTATTCTAATTTCTATGTCTTGTATATTATCTAATAAGGAGTTTAATTTTTTACCATCATAACTGGTTATGCTTGCAATAGAGATATTCTGTGCGAGTGAAAGCTTCAACTGCTTTTATCAAAATGCGATTGTTTTCTTTGCTAGCAATTTCAAGAAGTACGTCACAGATTGCCTAATGCACGCACTTGTTTTGCATACACTTTTTCTGGTTTTTAGTCATTAGCGATTAAGCTTATAATCGCATTATCTATGTTGATAGATAAAAGCTAGAAGACTCTAAGGTTCAGATTCAAATTAATTGATCATAATGGTTAAAAAGCCTTGTGCAATAACTTCCGGAGATCCACTATTGCTGCAACAAAAGATTTTATTACAATTTAGTAAGATGTGGACGATCATAATCGTTGTACGAGAAATAGCATCTGGTATTATTTTAGCAGCGGCAATTTGTGTTTGAATGATTTCGGTAAAACCGAATTTGATTTTCTCCAAGATGTTAAGACATACATATATATAATTAATGGATGAGAGTTTAGTCACTATAAGGTATTTAATAAGCACTCAAATTGATTGCATGTAATAGCATAAATATCAAGGAGTTATTGGAAAATTTGGTGATATAAGAGTCAGATCACGTTCCACTCTGATGCTTCATGAATTTGTTCTTCATCCTTAAATTATATGGTATTTACATTACAACTAGGTTAATTATATAAGGTCCAAATATCCTTAACTTATTTCAGCTTTTCTGAGCAAACTGTAGTTATTTTAAATACCATTGAAATGGTTGTTTTTCTTTAACAAGTCTTTTCTTCGCGCATTATCTTTGTATAATATTAGTGTTGCAAAAGCAGATTTAATGAGATTAGTTATTATTATTGACGTGTTGCGCTCCAGCCAAGTGCGCTGACTGGAAGTTATAAAATAATGCTAGCAGTTCTTTTCAATCTTTCTTCAGCATCTTCATCATTGTAAGATACTTTGCTGAAAATCTTTCAACACAATATCAAGGTCTTTATTAACGGCATTATAGCTTATGTACTAGTAGCCAGAGACCCACAGTTATCTCAAACTTTAGCTTTTAGTTGTATGCCTTTGAAGTGAAAGTGATCATATTAGTTGTTCTATGTATATAACAGCGTTGGTGCTTCTTGTCCATGGACATATTTAGCATTTCATTCCAAAAAACCAAGGCCATCATCTTCAGCATAAAACCTGGGAGGCAAGGTTATAAAACACGCAGCTTTGTAAGCTACCATATTAAGAAATTTTATCCGCTGGACTTTTGACTCTCGATAAGCATCTTCAACCGCAATTAGCTTATTGCCTCTATCCTCAGTTACTCCAGCCTAATGGACTGCTAGACAAAGGCGATTATCTTGCCTTACAAGACTGTATATGCCATCAGCCAATAAATAAACGTAGTTTGTATCGATTAAATCATAGAGACATCATTCTTTATGATATTCAAGCCATTGCTATTTCAGTCTGTTGATGGATGTGCTTTTGGTATAGACAATATGTTTTCATTTATAAGCTAGCATTCGTACAAGGCACCTTCGTGAAAATCACCTGTAGTTATGCATCTAGCATGTATAACTATGCTAGGAACTTTTCGAGTCTTTTTCACTCTTTATATAAGTTGGTAGCAATGATCTATTGAAGGATATTCTGTTGCTAGTACAATCTCTGATTTTAAGCATTTTAATCTCAATATCGCAAATAGTAGTCTGTATGGGTCGTTGTGACAAATAACTATTACTGATGACTGTCATGACCTGCCCATCAATAAGGCATGGTTTTTTCAGCATGTTGTTGTAGCATAAATTCGAGCTCATCATCAACTGCAGTGGCTTATCAGCTGCCTGGAAGTATTACGGATGAGTTTATGCAATGGATCGGAGATAATATCTGGTTTTCAAATGCCTGTAGGTAGATTTTTTCATAATATATGATCGCTCTATTCTTAATAGAGATCACGAAATCAATCAACAGGATTGAACAGCATATCTTCAATATCCAATAAACAAGAAATAAGCATAACTCAATAAATTTTCCCAAAAATTTTAATTGTTTATTGAAAATATTAACAGGCTAATAAATAATTTAGTTCCACTAAACATTGATAATAAACAAACATATAAAGTCAATATTATTTTATTTTTTCTGAAAAACGTTTTTCTGCTTCATCCCAGTTAACAACTGACCAAAAGGCTTTTATATATTCTTGGCGACGATTTTGATATTTAAGATAATATGCATGTTCCCAAACATCAAGACCTAAAATAGGGTAACCAGAAATACCAGAAATAGCCTCACCCATTAGCGGGTTATCTTGATTAGGTGTGGAAATGACAGTCAGCTTTCCATCTAATCTCAATACTAACCATGCCCAACCAGAACCAAAACGATTTGCTGCTGCTTTTTCAAAGATTTCTTTAAAATTATCAACGCTAGCAAAATTACATTCAATTGCAGATTTCAATTTACCTTGTAGTACAGTACCTAATTTCAAACTCTTCCAAAACATACTATGATTAGCATGTCCACCTGCATTATTGCGTAAAAGAGTACGCTTTTCAGGAGGTATCTTTTCTAAATTTTGAATTAAATCATCTATGTAAAGATTAGCAAGTTCAGGAAAATCTTTTAACGTATCATTTGTATTGTTTACATATGTTTGGTGATGCTTAGTATGATGAATCTTCATTGTCTTTTCATCAAAATGTGGTTCTAGCGCACCATATTCATAAGGTAGGGAAGGTAATGTATAGCTCATGTTCATTAACTCCTGTTACTTAAATATGAAATAAATGTTTCAATCAATCTTTATTTTGAATAGATTAGCATAAAATTAAAAATAATTATAAACAATATATTTTTAAAGTTTTTATTCCTCTATAAAACAATCAATATATTTGCCAATTAAATTAAATGCTTGTTATAAACATAATCAATAAAAAATTTAAAAGAATAATTAATTAATAGTTATTACAAAATCTGGTGTATGGCAATTATAGGCTACATTCCTACTATGATATTTCCTAAATCTGTTCTACATCCTTAAATTGGACATTGTTTATTAGCATGGGTAGCTCAATAGTTCAAATCCAATCATTAATTAGTTTACGATTTTCTGAACAGAATGAAGCAGTTTAAATATAATTGAAAAGATCATTTTTCTTAAACCATAGTTCTTCTCGATCTTTTTCAATTTTCTTCATTATTTCAGGATTGGATGGATACTTCAATGAAAATATTTACAAAAAAAACACAAAAATCATAGATGGCTTTATTAGCGGCATCACAACTCCCTGATAGCTAGGACCTCCAGCAGATCAACCTTAACTTTTGGTTCCATAACTTTGATGAGTGAAGTCATCAGAATTAGCTGTTTTATGTACCCAACATCGTTAGTGCTGGGTGTCAGGGAATATCTTTGCAATTGCATGCTAAAAAGCAATAGCAGTATTTCCAGTAGTAAGTCCAGGAAAGATGGTTAAGCCATACGCTTATAAGGCCATTGAGAAATTAGGCTAAATTTGCTTCTAACTCTCAATAAGTATCTTCGGTCCAAACTACATCATTTACATCAATGTTTGCTGACGCTGATAACGAGATCATAGATAAATGAATTATTTTTCCTTACGGGACGATATATGGTATTGATTAAGAAGTAAACCTAGCACGTATTGGTTAAATCACACAAACAGCATTGCTTGTGCTCTTGAATTATGCTTATTTTTGATATATGTTGTATGGTTTTGTATTAATCTAATTGATTTTAGAATAATTTTAAGATTATAAAGATGATATGCCATGAAAAAATTTACCATATAGGCATACGCGAAACAATATATTATTTGTGATCTCTTGTATAAACTCATACGTAATATTTTCATGTAGCTGATATCAAGCACCGTTGAAGCAGAGCTTGAGGTGTCCATGCTATGATAACATACAGAACTACGCTTTGTTGATATGTGGGCCTAGATGTAATCATTATCTGTGACTATTATTTGCTACATTGAATTATACAAATTGGTACAGACGATCTTGAGATTAAAGTGCCTAATATCAGTTAGGGGCGTAGCGGTAATGGAATAAGCTTTTATAATAGATCATCTAGATCATCGCTACCACTTTATCTGAAGCGTGCACAAAAACGTAAAGAGTTTCTAGTAGCCGTATATAAAAGTTATCTCTATTGGTAATTTTTATGAAGCTATTGGGATACTTCTCAGTGAAAAAGCACATGGGGTCTCTCTGAAAGTACTCAATCAGAAGACTGAAACAGCAATGACTTGAAGAGCACAGGCAATGCTACCTGCATGATCTAATTAAGTATGAGCTATGTGTTTATTTTTTGGCTTATGGCATGCATCTTATGCAAAGCTAATCGCTTTTGTCTGCTAGTTATTATCGGCTTCACTAGCATGGACGTAAAGATTATTTTGTTGTAGTCTAAAATGGCTTATTGAGAGTCAAAAGTGAACTGTGGAGAGTCAAAAGTGAACTGTGGTGAAGTTCTCAATGTCTTTGAAAACGAATAGTTTAACAATATCTCCAAGACTTGCTGCTAGAGATGATATCTTTAGTTTTTTGGAATGCAGTGGCAAAGATATTTCCAACACATGTAGCAGGAATGTCGTTAATTACAAAAAAGAGCTAATGTGCTGATTCCTCTCACAAAAGGCATGCAACTAAAGTTAAGGTTGAGCTGATGGAGTTTTTTGGTGAGTAGAGAGCTCTGATGCAGCTAATAAAGCCATCTATGTTTTTATGTTTTTTTTTGGAAAGATTTTCAGCCAAGTATCCTCACTAATCTTCTAATCAAGAAATAAAAGAAAAATCTAGAAGCACTAATCTAGCAGTCTAAGACTTATTGTCAGACTAGTTTGTTTCAACAACGATAAATATGAATGAATCGGCTTTTGCAACAGTGAGGCGCTACGAACTAGACTGTGACACGAAGAAAGTATGGTTCTAGAAAACAATCCTTTCAATGGTATTTAATCCTGCTCCTCCACTATCTGTTTAGAACAGATAGAACAAGTTAAGTAGATTTTAATTTATTGAGCAACCTCTCTTGTGCTAAAGCAACCGACAATTTGAGGATGGAGAACAGATTCAGGAAATATTAGAGTAGGAATGTAGCCATGTAACCAGCACATACTAGATGTACTAATAATTGAAAAATTATAACTCTTGTTAATTGATTATTTATTTAATTAAATCATGGTTTATAATTAATAAAACCAATCGCGTCATAAACCTTAGTAAGTGTAAGGTTAGCGCGAGCTTCTGCTTTGCTAGCACCTTCGGACATAATATCATTCAATAATTTTTCGTCATTGCGAAACTTATCAAAACGAGTTTTCATGTTTATTAACATACCTGAAATAGATTCAGCAACTGTGTTTTTAAGATCAGCATACATTTTCCCGGCAAATTGTTTTTCTATATCGGATGTAGATCTACCTGTTAAGCCAGAAAGGATATCTATCAGATTAGATATGCCAGGTTTGTTTTCTGAATCATAATAAATTCGTGGTGGTTTATTAGAATCCGTAATGGCACGTTTTATTTTCTTAGCTGCTGATTTAGGATTTTCTAATAAACTTATTATATTATTTTTGTTATCATCTGATTTTGACATCTTTTTTTGTGGTTCTTGTAGAGAGATAACTCTCGCTCCTTTTTCAGGAATAAGTGGAGCAGGTATAGTAAATATTTCACCATATATGGAATTAAACCGTTGAGCAATATCGCGGGTTAATTCTAAATGTTGTTTTTGATCAATGCCAACCGGTACTTGGTTTGCCTGGTAAAGTAAAATATCAGCAGCCATTAATACTGGATAATCAAATAATCCAGTATTAATATTTTTAGTATAGCTGGATGATTTATCTTTAAATTGTGTCATGCGGCTTAATTCACCAAAATAGGTATAACAGTTAAGTACCCAATTAAGTTGACTATGTTGAGGAACATGAGATTGAATAAAAACAATACTTTTTTTAGTATCAATACCACAAGCTAAGTATAAGGCTAATGTATCAAGCGTACGCTTTTTTAATTCTTTTGGGTCTTGACGGACTGTAATGGCATGTTGATCAACAATACAATAAATACAGTCATAATTATCTTGCATATGGACCCATTGGCGTAATGCGCCAATATAATTGCCAATGGTTAATTCCCCAGACGGTTTGGTTCCACTGAATACAATTGGCTTTTTGTGAGTATTAGTCGATTTTATAGGGTGGGTCTTCATGTTGTAATTCCAGAATTATTAAAGGTAGCTTCCTAACAGAAGAAGGAGATCGGCAAAGTATATCTAATATATAGTCTTGTTTACTTAATGAAATAGATTTACCATAGTTATATCCATAAATTAAACATATATAAGGACAACTTGCATCTTTAGTAGCTAAAGATATCATTATGATAATCTCCAACAAATAATAGTTGATCTTTATCTAGGCTAGATTTTCCAATTGTAATATATAGTTGGAGTCTGGAATTGGATTGTTTGTTCTTTTTTATATTATTGCCTCTTCTAATAAAACAAGAAGTAATTGTTAATTTTTTAATAAAGGAACAATAAATGGTATATTGGTTTATATTGCTGCTAATTATCAATGGTAATTGTAGTTGTTTAGCTATTTCTGTTAATTTTCTAGGTACACAGCGTCTCGACTATTGTACGTTACATTTAAATTAAATGTAATGGCTTGACTAATTAATTTTTTAAATCTCATCAAATTGCAACGCAGCTAACTTTTTGCGCATAGAATCAATGACAGATTTGTAATCTCCTTGATTAAAAATTGCAGAACCAGCGACAAAAGTGTCAGCGCCTGCATTTGCAACATTAATAATATTATTAATGTTGATCCCGCCATCAACTTCTAATCGAATATTATAACCATTATAATCGATTATTTTACGAACTTGACGTAATTTATTTAGTGTTTGTGGAATAAAAGATTGTCCACCAAAGCCAGGATTTACCGACATAATTAGGATTATATCCAATTTATCTATCACGTAATCTAAATAATTTAATGGTGTAGCAGGATTAAAAGCTAAACCAGCTTTACATCCGTTATCTTTGATTAATTCTAATGTGCGATCAATATGCTTACTTGCTTCAGCATGAAATGTAATATAGCTTGCACCAGCTTTAGCAAAGTCAGGAATCAGTCGATTTACTTGTTTTGCCATCAAATGTACATCAATTGGTACCTTAATGCCATAATTTCGCAATGCTTTGCATATAATTGGTCCGAAAGTTAAATTTGGAACATAATGGTTATCCATAACGTCAAAATGGATAATATCAGCGCCAGCTTTAATAACTTTCCAAGTATCTTCACCTAAACATGCAAAATTTGCAGATAAAATAGATGGTGCAATAAGGAAATTTTTCATTATTATCTCCGATTTGTTTTTTATTTTTTTTATTTTTTTTATAAGTTGGATTATAAACTGCTAACAGTTCATCAACTTTTCTACGAGCAAGGCTATTACGACTAATTGTTCTAGGTGCTTTAACAACATTTAGCTTGGCGTCATGATACCATGCTCTGGTCGCTGGTGTATCATGATTTGATATTAATACTGGTATTCCTCGGCTTGATGATAAGTGATAAGCTATTTGAGCTAGATTGTATTGTTCTCTATTATTAAAACCATTTGTATGATATGCAGTAAAATTAGCCGTATCAGAAAGAGGTGTATAGGGTGGATCACAGTAAACGACAGCACTTTTGTTTACTGATAGCAATGTTTTTTGATATGTTTGACAGATAAAAATGGCTTTTTGTGCTTTTTCAGCAAACCAATAGAGTTCATCTTCAGGAAAATAAGGTTTTTTATAACGCCCAAATGGAACGTTAAACTCTCCTTTTAAGTTGTAACGACAAAGACCATTATAGCAATGACGATTAAGATATAAAAATAGTTCACTACGGCGTTTAGAATTATTAGATAAGTTAAATTCTGTACGTAAACGGTAGTATTGCTCAGCTGTATTTAACTCATTATTAAAAAGCTGACGTGAATGCTGCATAAATATATCAGTATGGTACTTTACAGTATTATATAAATTGATAAGATCATTATTAATGTCAGCCAGGATATAAGTATTATAATTTGTATTCAAAAATACCGAACCTGCCCCTACAAATGGTTCTACCAGACAATCACCTTCTGGTAAATATTTTTTAACTTCTTCTATTATAAGATATTTACCGCCAGCCCATTTTAAAAATGCGCGTTTTTTCTTCATGCTGCCATTATTTTATCTAATTGTTTTCCAGAGTTTCTTGTGTATATCTCTGTTTAGGACAGCATATTTGCGCCTAATGATTTTTTTATTTTTGATCTTGTTTAACTTGCTGAAATTTTCTAACCCAAGGCTTTTTTTTCTGAACAGAAGCTGGGAAAGTTGAAATTGCGTTTTTTGCCTCAGTGACTGAGCGGTAATTGCCATCTATAAGAATATACCATGGTTGTCCATTACGTATGGACTTATAGATTTTATAATTAGTTAAGTGATTATTTTTAGCAAATACTTCTAGAGAGTTCGAACGGCTTGCACTACTTAATTGTAGTGTATAATTACTTGCTGGAGCCGACAATAAATCACTAGTTTTATTTAAATGTGTTTGAACTATAGGTTTTGTTTTTTTTTCATAATTATTTTTAATTTGTTTAACGATCTTTTTTGGTGTAATAGAGAGAAGTTTTGTTGATGATGGGGTTGATGTTGGATTTTTAAGAAGTTGTTGCTTTATATTAGCTAATGTTTGTCCATGTTCTAAAGAAGTCACAACAACGTCAGCATGGGTTTTAATATAGGTGCCTTGGCCTCGGTTAGCTAGAGATAAAGAACTTTCAGTTGTTGTATTATTAATTGAAGGCTTGCTTATGCTTTGTGCTTGATTTTTTTTTTGATGTAAAGAAAAAAGAGATTCGTTTAATAGTGATATTGGCTTAGAAATATCGATTTTAAGCTCATTTGTTGTATAGGCATAGTCTTTTTCATGATCAGGTGGTGCTTTAAGTGTTGAAATAATCGTAATAATTAGTAATAATAGAATTAAAATAGCGATACCAATCATGATATGATGATTGGAGGCTAGATGGTATTTAAATCCTTGCTGATGTGAACGTAATATAGGTCTATCTGAAGTATCTGGCCGGAAGTTGGTCTGATCTTGAATATCTCTTTCTGGTTTAAAGTCGTCCATTTCCTCTCCTTTTTAAGGTGAAAAACCTTTTTAAGGTGAATGATCTTTCATCATGGATAAAGATGATTTTTGTACAGTTTAATGTTAATATACAGATATTTATCATATGTGTCACCTATGGCTATTTTGCCTATCTTAATCAGGATTTAATCTGTAAGTAAGCATTGTTTAATTGCTTTTAAAACAATTTCATGGCTTATATTAGTGTATAATTTTGCATTGCCAATGGATTTTGGCAGGACTAGATTGAGTTGATTATTAACTACTTTTTTATCTCTCATCATGTGATGTAAATAAGCTTCAGCAGGCATTTTTTCTGGTCCTTTAGTAGGGATATTTGCTCGTCTCAATAAATTTAAAATACGTTGAGTATTATTATTATCAAATTGGCCAATTAATTCTGCAGTTTTTGCCGCCATCATGATACCAGCAGAAACTGCTTCACCATGTAGCCAAAACCCATAGCCTAATTCAGTTTCAATGGCATGACCAAAGGTGTGCCCTAAGTTCAACAATACACGTTGTCCATTTGTTTCTTTTTCATCCATAGCAATAATTTTTGCTTTTAATTCACAACAAAGTCTGATAGAATAAGCGATTCTTTTTTCATCAAATTCAAATAGTTTATTAATATTTTTTTCTAACCAACAAAAAAAATTATAATCTAGAATTATACCATACTTAATAATTTCCGCTAGACCTGAAGAAAATTGACGTGTTGGTAATGTTTTTAGACTATCTAAATCAATAATAACCGATATTGGGTGATAAAAAGCACCAATCATATTTTTACCTAATGGATGATTGACTGCTGTTTTTCCTCCAATAGATGAGTCAATTTGAGATAAAAGTGAAGTTGGGGCTTGAATAAAACGAACACCTCTTTGGTAGCAGGCGGCAGCAAATCCTGTCAAATCACCAATAACACCACCGCCAAGTGCAATAAGGGTGGTGCTTCTAGTGTGATTTTTTTCCAATAAAGCAGTGAAGATAGTATCAAGTGTAGCTAATGATTTGTATTGTTCTCCGTCAGGTAGAACAATCTCATCAACTTTGACGCCTATTTTTCTAAGAGTGGATTTTACTCTTGTAGAATAAAGGGTATGTAGTGTTTTATTTGTTACAATCATTGCATATTCACCACCTTTAAGTGGAAAAAATGCATCGGATGAGTTAAGTAAACCAAAATCAATACTAATAGGGTAACTTCGTTCACCGAGTGTAACTATCAATTTTTCCATAGTTATTTTACCTTTATGATATGCTTAATACCCTATTTTTATTGATTTTTAAAATTAAATATATTCTAATAATCCAATGATTTTGTTAGCAACTACTTTTGCACTTTTATCGTTACTATAAATAGTAATGTCTGCAATTTCTTCATAAAGTGGATTACGCTCATAAGCAAGTTTTTCTAAAACTTTACGAGCAGGTTGATGATCTAGTTGTAATAAAGGTCTTTTTTTGTCACGTTGAGTTCGTGCTATTTGTTTGTCAATCTTAGTTTCAAGATAAACAACTACTCCGCGAGCAGACAGACGGTTTCGTGTTTCTTTTGATTTTACCGACCCACCCCCTGTTGCTAGAACAATACCTTGTTTTTCTGTAAGCTTATTGATAATTTTTTCTTCACGCTCCCGAAAGCCTTGCTCGCCTTCCAAATCAAATACCCAACTAACATCAGCACCAGTACGTTGTTCAATTTCTTGATCTGAATCAAAAAATTCCATTCTAAGTTGCTGAGCTAGCTGGCGACCAATAGTACTTTTTCCGGCGCCCATAGGCCCAACCAGAAATATATTGCGTTTCTCTGCCATATTTTTGGTATTATTAAGATTATTTGTTAATGATAAACACGTCCCGCTAGTTAAACCAGTAACTGGACATATAGTTGAAACCTCATGAGATATTGATATCTTTTCTTGCATATATAAAAGCAAAAAAATTAAAAATAGATTCAGTTTTTTTGAATTATATAGAAATGGGCTGCTTTTTGTAAAATAACTGATAGCAGTATTTATTTACAGCTTTAAAAGTCTGAATGTCTCGTAATACGAGATATATACTATTATAAAGCTCAAGCACTCCTCTTTAAATTTATTTTCAAACTAACTTAACATTAATAAATCTGAAAAGGAGGTCGATATCTTTAATATGAAAAATGTATTATTAATGCTAATTATGAATGATATAAAATCAGATATAAAAATTATTGCAATAGATTAGCTAAAAATGCAACTATAATCGTACATATAAATGTTTTATTATCTAGTGTGAGGCGCATGCATTTGCCTATATGTGTTGGCAAATTGTATTGGTAGAAATCTATTATACTGTATTAATGATATTTGCTACAGAGAGGAGGTTGCCATGAAAAAGCAAACAGTCATATAGACTCTTTCCTAATGCTTTATCAACACAAGGCTGAATCTAATTAGTTAAGATGGGGCAGAATCTTTAGGATGATGTCGATTCATGCATTGAAGCAACTTATTCTATTTTTACACTATTCATATTATCATTATCACAGTCAACATGTTATCATCTGAATGATGATTGAAAATCCACGGTTCCAAAAAAAACATTTAATAATTTTACTGGAAGTTATATGACTAAACTAGATAACAAGGATAAACGATTTAATTATTTGCGATGCATATTGAATAGTTTGAGGTTATGGAAATTGAATTGCTCTTTAAGTGAAGAGCAAAAGCCATTTATTTTGCTAAAATTGGATAGAATCAATTTACTTGTCTATTGCGAGTGAAAATTTCATCAGAGTGTGTATTCATTGACCTAATGCACTAATTTTATAGACATTCACCATAGGCGAATGGGCTTAATAATGCTAGTTTTTATTAATCTTATCCATGCTTTTTGACAGCAATCCAATTGCTTGGTTGCCCCGCTAAACCTGCATCTGCACGTAGATAAAAAATAGCCTGTCGCCACATAAAATGCATTTATTACTGGTATATGCGCAGGAATCCTTTTTTATCAGAACAGCGAATCTTGGTTTTTTTGGTTTTTTGTAACACGTTATCTCTAGCCATTTATATACCTTCAGTAAAGGTGTTCATCGTTGATGATTAGATAATAATCCATAATAACAAATCATCTTAATATTCCTACATGCAATATGGTTAATATAGCGATAGATTATTTCTTCATACTTGTGGCATGGTTTGCTATTTCTACCATTTAATCCGGCAGTCATTTATGATGTACAACTCAGTCTTTTTTATATCAGCAATGATAAGTTTTGATGCGCATACTATCGGTAGCGTTTTTAGGTAGCCCTAGAGATGTATTTCATGCTATCCCATGCCATTTCATTTTTTTAGCAAACTGTGCTTTTAAGTAACATCCATGTACTGTAGGCCAAATTTCTTCCTGGAAAGGATATGCTCTAAATCATGAAGATTGCTAGGATTTATAAGTTTATACCTATGACGTGCAGCAGTCGGATAACAGTGGCTGACAAAAGTACTTTTATCGCCATTTTTTGAAAAATAGCCTATGCAAAAAAGCATATTTAATATTTAGTCCGCCACTAGTAAAACTAGATATGAACATGCGAATGTTTATTGAGTTGTAGACAATAAGTGTGTAAGGCACAGAAAATATCAATTTTGATACCATGGTTGCGCGTGCTAATCACACTGCAACATAGCGGTGGTAAGGTGAAACATAGCGTTAAACTAATAACCAGTTTTATTGTTAAAAAATGTTAAAGAATATGGTAGAAATACTGAAAGTAATATGTTGTATACTTCCATAGTAGATAAAATATAAATCTGCTGTCCTAATTACTTATATCGGCAGCTTTTAAGCAGAATAAATTGTAGACTTTTGATTTATAGCTTTGCTAGAAAAACCGATATTGGAACATTTAGGAAAGGTGCGGCAGTAATACCAAAGCAAGGAGGGTTGGGATATACACTCATGGCATAAGTACTCCAGTCATGCATTTACTTGATAAAAAGACTGCTCTACAAGTTGACAGTTTTAGCGTGTTTTTCAAAAAATTTTTTCTATGTGTAATCAAGAGTTATTAGCAAGTTTAATTGTGTTTTGGACTAGTTATAACTTCCGCTCTAATGATTCGTAAATCTGTTTTTTCCTGCTTAAATTGGATGTTGTTTAGCACTAAGTGTGGTCCCAGAGCAAGTTACAAATGCTTATTAAAGTCCAGTTTCTCTGCACTATCCTTTCTGAGCAGATTTGAGCATCTTAATAATAGCATAAATAGCATTGAAATGCTTGTTTTTCTTGAAGCAGAGTCCTTTTTGCGTAAAATTCGTAGCACGACTGTTGCAAAAAGCTGATTCAATCGGATTTGTCATTCTTATATTTAAGGCTAAGTGCTCTAACTTGAAGTGTATCATACAAGCAGTTATTCTTGATCTTTACTCTAGCTTCTTCATCTCTGCAGTGGATACTTATCTAAAATATTGTCTAAAATATTGCCAATAAACATCAATAGCTTTATTAACGGCATCACGGTTATCTGCCAACAAGAAACATTCTGGTCAGCTCATCTTTAACTTTCAGTTTGGTATTCCTTTGAAAAGTGAAGCCAAGCACATTAGCTATTCTATATACCAA